>JBILBP010000116.1:0-7748 GCA_044353645.1 Planctomycetota bacterium
GGAAATAGCTGATGCTGCCCGTCCACTGCGTGGCGAGGTAGCGCATCAGCTCTTCCGTGCTGCGCTGCGTCGGCGACAGGCGGAAGGCCAGATGCTGCGGCTGCAGCTTGCTGATCAGATGTGAGAGGGTCGCCGCCTCGCGTTCGAGGAAGGCAAGGAATTCGGATTTGGTAAGCATGGTCGCACGCTATGCGAATGTGTCCTCAAAGCACGCACCCCAGCCACCTGAATGGCTGGGGTGCATGGTGATGGGGGCCGTCGATAAGCCGGGTCCTGTCGCGGACGATCATTTCTCTACGGACTGGCGTTACCACCAGCCCTCCAGCGCCCGATTCGCCGGTCTCGGGTGCGGGTCGCACCCGGCGCTTGCGCGCATCCCGGACATCTGGGCTTGCTCCCGGTGGGGTTTTCAATGCGGCTCACCTCGCGGCTCGCCCGGTGGGCTCTTACTCCACCATTTCACCCTTACCGCGACGATTCGCATCGCCGAGGCGGTATACTTTCTGTTGTACTATCCCTATCTTCCCATCACAGAAGACGGCTGCATTTGACAGCCACCGAACCCTGCGGAGCCCGGACTTTCCTCGCCTGTTTCCGTCTTGCGACAGAAACAGCCGCGATCGTCTGACGGCGTTGGCGGAACCCTACGGCAAATCACCGGCCGCCAAGCGGGTTCTGAGTCCGGCATCAAGCGGAGCTCAACCGCACAACTCGATCAGCCGCGATTCGCAGCGCCGGTACTTCTTGGCGAAGGCGGCGACGCAGTGCTCGGCGGGAAAGAGCTCGCCGACGGTGATGTCACTGCGCACGCGCAGCACGACGCCGTAATCGTAGAGCTTGTCGACGAGGTGCACAAAACGCAGCGCCGCCAATTGATTCTCAAAGGGGCAGACCTCGGTCACCGTCAGGCCGCTGAGCATTGCCGCCAAGCGGCGCAGGTTGATCACCGGGATGTTGCTTAGCCACTGGTCGAGCTGTTGGGCCGACAACGTCACGCACTGCGCTCCCGCCAGCGGCTCGACGGCGGCATGCCACTGGGCGAGACGGTCGCCGGGTTGCGCATGCTTCTGCCGCCAATCGCTGCCCGGGACGTGGATGTTGGCGAAGGATTCCTCGATGCGCGCGAGCTGGGTGCGGAACAGATCGATGGCCATGCGGCCCTGGCCCAGCTCACCGGGGACGGTGTTGCTGGTGGTCAGGATGCGCGCGCCGCGGGCCATCAGGCCGCTGACGAGCAGATCCGCGAGCCGCGTGTTGGTCGGATCGTCGAGCTCGAATTCATCGATGCACACGAGGTCGGCGGTCAGCAGCTCGATGGCGTCGTCACGTCCGCGCACGATCAGCAGGCTCATGGCCTCGGCGAAGGACAGATAGCGCGTGGTGCCCGGGGCGGCATTGAAGCTCGCCGCCAGCAGATGCGTCTTGCCGACACCGAAGCCGCCATCGAGGTACATCCCCGGCTTGCTCTTTTTCGTGAAGAGACCGCCGAGAAATCCCCCGAGAAAGTCCCCGAAAAAGCCCCGACGCTGTTGCGCGAAAGCCTGGACCCTGGCGACCGCCTCGGCCTGGCCGGCGACCGTCGGATCGATGCGGAAACCGCTGAAATCCTTATTTTGGAAGCGCGGCGGCGGAACCAGGTCAAGGGCTTCGACGGGGGCGAGGATGGCAGCAGAAAAATGTGACAGAGGCACCGCAGGATACTCGGGGAAGACGTGGACTCAGATCGCGACGGTGTCCCAGCCGAGACGCGTCGCCGCTTCCGGACTGCAGATCACCGCCGGGGTACCGCCCTCGGGGTCGAGATGGCGCTCAGCCACCGCCCGGACATCAGCGGCGGTGGTGCGCAGGATCGCCGCGCGGTAGGCATCGAGGCGCGCCGGGCCGGTGCCCTTGAGGTCACCGCTGAAGCGCGAACGGCATTCGCCCGCCGGACTGCCCGGAGCATCGAGCGAGGCGAGCACGCCGAGGATCGCCTCCTTCATCATCTGCGCATCGTCGGGGCAGGTCCGCAGCCAGCGCAGCGCGTCGCGCATATCGCTGTAGGTCGCTTCCAGACGCGGGTCGCGATAGCTGGTCAGGGCGAAGCTCGCCGAGCCGCCTTGGTAGCTTGCGCCACCGCCGTAGGCCCCGCCCTGTTCGCGCAGTTTCGCATGCAGCACCTGATATGTCAGCAGACGTCCGGCGATCGAGAGCGCCGCCGCATCAGCGTGGCCGAGCGGTGCCACCGCGAAGGCCAGGGCGCAGTAGTTGACCGCCGTGGCGGTGGTGAAGGCGGTCGGCCTGACCACGTGCGCGGCCGGTGCCTGGAAGGCGCTGGCGATGGTCGATACCGGCCACGTCGAGCGCGCGCTGGCGATGATCTCGGCGCGTTCGGCGGCATCGCCGATCAGCGCCGTCTGCGCTGGCAGTTCGGCCAGACGGCGGACGAGCGTCTGCAATTCCGCGGCCAGGCCGACGATCGCCTGTGGATCAGCGGCGAGCTCGGCGGCGGTGGACTTCAGCCACGCCAGACGACCCAGCCCACCGCTGCGATGGCTGAGTCCAGCGGCGCCGGCGAAGCCACGCTGCGCGGCACGCGCCGCCAATTGGCTGCCGCCGCTGGTGACGCGGTCCTGCAGGCGGCTGAGACTCTGATCGATAAGTTCCGTGATGCGCTCGTGCTCGTCGAAGCGGCTGCGAGCGAAGACCTCGCGCAGTAAGGGCAGGAATTCACTGTGGCGGGTAGCGAGACCCTTGACCTCGGCAAACAACCAGCCGCGCACGTGCCCGGCATCATCGACATCCGCCGAGACATCCATCCACGCCCACACGCCCCCGCTGACGGCAGTGAGGTGAGCGGCGAAATCGCCATAGCTGCGCTCGCCGACGCCGGTACCGGCAAGGCACTGGATGGCCAAGGGCAGGAGATCGAACTCGCGCGCCGTCAGCTCCGGCAAAGGTACCGCCGCCAGCAGGTGGAGAACCCCATTAGTGCCGGCCTTGAAGACCGTGGTCGGCTTTGCCGCTGATTCACCGGCGCCGATCACCGTCCCGCTGACCCAGCGCCGTTGCGCGGGCACGTCGGAGAGCTGCAGGTCGGGGAGGATCCTCGGGTCGTCCTTGGTCGCCTGGCGTTTCGCGAGTTCGGCGGCAGCGTGGTGCAGCGCGGTGATCTGCGCTGGGTTCATGGCGGCGATGGCCGCCGCCGTCTGCGCTTCTTCTTGCTGCTGGCGGCGGGCATGCCAGGCGTGATCGGGGATCGCCCGCGCCCACAGGCGATGGGGATTGTCGAGGAATCGCCGCTGTACCTCGGCTGCTAGCCAGCCGGGCTGACGAGCGCGCCCGGCGAGCCGGGCGATGGCTGGATTCTGATCGAGGAAGGCCAACGGCTCGACCCCGAGATTCCACGGCGTCAGCAGGCGGAAGCACAGCTCGAGCCCGTAGGGATAATGATCGCCGTGGATCTCGCGTCGGCTCAGCTCGACCTGATGCAGGGCGGCCTCAATATCGGCGGCCGGCATGCCGTCGCGTACGATCCCCTGCAGTACCGTCTCGGCCAGAGTCGGCAGTTTGGCGTAGTCCTCGGGAGCGATGCCGTCGAGTTCGATGGCGAATTGGCCATTGCGGTAGTTGGCGCTGTAACCGCTTGAGCCGACGCTGCGGCCGAGGCCGGAACTTTCGAGGGCTTGGCGCAAGGGCGCTCCGGCGTGGCCGAGCAGCAGGCGATCGATCAGTTCGCCGGTGAGGACTTCATCGAGCTCGGCGCCATCGCCCCACACCCAGGTGACCCCGGTGGTGGCGACGTCGAGCGCGTCCTGGCCTTCGGCCCAGGGCACGGCGACGTCGCAGGTCTGGGCGGCGCCCAGCGGCGCCTGCACCGGCGGCGGCGGCAAGGTCACGCCCGGCGCGCCCAGATAGGGCTCCAGGGCGCGATGGATCTCGGTCGGGTCGCCATCACCGTAGGTCAGGACCACGGCATTCGCCGGGCAGTAGCAACGCTGATGGAAGGCGACCAGATCGGCATGCGTCAGGCGCGGGATATCAGCCGGGTCGCCGCCGGAATTGTGGGCATAGATGGTGTCGGGCAGCAGCCGCGCGGCGACCACCGCCTCGACCTGGGCATCGCTGGAATCCATGGCTCCCTTCATCTCGTTGAAGACCACGCCCTGGCGCTCCCAACCGTTGCTCTTTTCCGACGGCAGTGGACTCAGGCGGTGACCTTCCTGGGCGAAGTCGAGGGCATGGAGGCGCGGCGCGAAGACCGCATCGAGGTATACGTCGAGGAGGTTGCGCCAATCCTTGCCGACTTGGGTCGCGAACGGATAGGCGGTGAGATCGGGGAACGTCATGGCGTTCATGAAGGTCTGCAACGAGCGTCGCAGCATGTTAAAGAACGGATCACGGACCGGATATTTCTGCGAGCCGCACAGCGTGGTGTGCTCGAGGATATGCGGCAGGCCGGTCGAATCCGCCGGCGGCGTGCGGAAGGCGATGGTGAAGGCGCGATGCTCGTCGGCGCAGGCGAGATGATAATGCACCATGCCGCACGGGTGGTGCCAGGTCTCGAGGGTGACCCCCAGGCTGACGACGGGGTGGGCTGAGCTGCGGGCAAAAGGCATGCGGCGCAGTCTCACGCCTCACCTTAAATTGCCACCCTGCGGGCAGGGGGGGGCGGATCCGGCCGCCGAGGTCTGCACCGTAAGCCGCACTTTCATTGAATCCGTGCCTGATTTGAAGCAGATGGTGCAAGTGCTCAGTCGTTGCGATGATCGCCCGGCGTGGCTACGCTCACGGCAGTGTATGTCCGGACCGAGTGAAAAAACTACGCATTCTGCCGTAATCGCAGACCGCTACCAACTCCAGATGGAGATCGGTCGCGGCACCATGGGCCGGGTGTGGCAGGCGCTTGATCTGCACCTCGATCGGCCGGTGGCGATCAAGATTCTCGATAAACGATACCTCTCCGATAAGCACATGGTGGCGCGCTTCGATCACGAAGTCGGCTACACCGCCAAGCTCCAGCATCCGGGCATTGTCAGCGTCTTCGAATCTGCTGCCGGACCCGACGGCTGCCCCTGCTACGTGATGACTCTGGCGCGCGGCCTGACCCTCGACGACCACCTCGATCGCCTGCGCAACAGCGGCGATCATTGGCGCGATATGTCGTTGATCGAACGCCTGACCTTGTTCCTCAAGATCCTCGAGGTCATGGCCTATGCCCACAGCCAGGGCATCGTCCATCGCGATTTGAAGCCGGCCAACATCGTCATCGGCACCTTCGGCGAGGTGTGGATCCTCGACTGGGGGCTCGCGCGCAATGTTCGCGACGAACTCGTCAAGACGGGTGCCGATGATTACGACATGGGCAGCGAGATCGACGATGGGGAGACCTTCGCCGCCGATGACGTGTTGACCCCAGGCACGAATACCGCGCAGCAAACGGCGCTGGAATTGGCCGGGCCGAGTGTTGAGGCCGCGACCGTGATCATGACCGAGGATAAGCCATTGATTCCGGCAAGCGAAGAAAGCCACGAAAATAAGAGCTCAGGCAGCACAACCCCTAAAGTTCTTCGGCGGCATTCAGAAACGCATCGCAGCACCGCCGATCTGGCACCGATTACGGTGTTCGTCAAGGCTGATGGTCTGCACGCCACTACCGATACTCGCGATCTCGAAGGCCTGGCGCCAACTAGTGAAACCCCGTCGGGATCAGAGCGCCCGCCCTCAACGGCGAGCAGCCATCGCCATCAGACCAGCGATCTGCGCCTAGCGCCAACCGTCCAACCACCGACCACCGACATCACCACCCGGCAACATCATCTAGGGGTAGAAAAACCGCCTACCGAAGTCCTGACGCGCAGCCCCACGACCGCGGCGCGCGATGCCGCGCAGGTGCCAACCTCGCAGTACCTGCGTCAGCATTCGGGGCGCATTTCCCAGCAGCGCAGCGATCGTCTGCGTGCCGTCGAGGCCCGCAGCCACAGCCAGCGCATCGCCCGCTCGACCCAGCACGGACAGGTGCTCGGTTCACCGGCGTACATGTCGCCGGAGCAGGCGCGCGGTGGGGCCGCTGACGCTGATCAGCGCACCGACATCTATTCGCTAGGTTCGATCCTCTTTGAACTGCTATCGCTGCACACGCCCGTCGAGGCCATCAGCGGCGATTCGCTGGTCTCGCTGTTGAGTCGTGTCCGCGACGGCAAACGCAAGTGCCTGATCGATCACTGGGCCGATGCCCCGAAGGCTCTGTCGGTGATCAGCGAATGGGCGCTGGCCTTTCATCCGCAGGACCGCTACCCCTCATGCGAGATCTTCGCCCAGGAGCTGCGCACCCTGCTGTCGCAGCTGTCGGCGTCGTACTCCGAGCTCGAACGCCAGCGTCTCGCCAAGGAACGGGAAGCCGCATGGCTGCCGGTGGGCATGTGGGATTTCGGCGCCACCCGCGATCAGGGCCCGTTCCTGCCCTCGTCGGCATTCAACGCCGAACAGGTCGGTCAAGTTCACCATCCCGAGCTCGGGGGCCTGCTGCTCGGCGGCTATGGCGTGCAGTGCTATCCTTTGTCGGTGCGCCCCGGTGAAGACGTGCGACTTACCCTGCAGTTTGACCTGCTGCGTGGTGGCGAATTGTGGATCTGTCTGCGCGGTGTGCCGCCCCGACCCTGCTACCAGATCCGCATCGGCGCCCACGGCGGCCGCTGGCTAACCGTCTGCCGCGCCGATGGCACCGACCTGCAGACGCCGGTGCTGCTGACCATGCGCCCGTTGCGCTCGGGGATCGCCACCACCCATCAGCGGCAGGACCGCGTGAGCCTGCGCCTCACCGTCGAAGTCGTGGGTGCGCGTTTGACCCTGACCCTCGACGACCATGAGTTGCTCGAAGTCCACGATGTCAGTCCGCTGACGGTCGACGCCGACCCCGGCAAGACCCAGCTAGCGCTCGCCACCTCTGGCAGCCAGGCGCTGATCCGCACGCTTATGATCCAGCGCCGGCGCAGTCCGTTGATGGTGCCTATCCTCACCGTTGGCAATGAATTGCTGCGCCAAGGCCTGCATGATCAGGCGATCGCCTTCTACCGCAGCTTCCTTGAGAACCACGGCGAGGCCGCGGACAGCATCGAAGGCCGCTTCATGCTGTGCATGGCCCTGGTCACCTGCGCGCGCAATCGTGAGGCGGAAGCCGAGATCCGCGAATTCCTCAGCGACCACCTCGACCACCGCCTGGCCCAGGATGCGATCTTCCAGCTCGCCTGTCTGCGCCTACGCAATCCCCAGGGCGGCATCCGCAAGGCGGTGCAGGAGATCCTCTCTTATCAAGAATCCGGCGACGTAGTGCGCACGCGCTTCTGCCTGTGGATGATCCCGCATCTGATGAACGGGGTTTCGCAGGGAGGACTTACCGACGATCTCGAATTCGATCTCCGTTTGATCAAGAGCATGCTCAAGGGCTCGAACGAAGAGGCGACCATCATCTCGACGCTCAGCCAGGTCATTTCCACCTCGCTGCGCGAGTACCTCAACCACGTCGTCGATGGCGACGACACCACGACTCTCGTCGTCCAGCGCAACCGCATCCGCCGCGTGACCCAGGTCGGCTTCAAGCTCGCGTTCCGCGAGCAGCGTCTGCTCAGCGATTATCAAGAGCTCGCCGCGCACCTGATCCAGGTCGATGATCCCAACGAAACCGTGCTCTGCCTCGGACGCGGCGAGGACAATCCCAGCGCTCTGTGCGACTACGTGCGCGGCACGATGACGTTGTTGCACCTCGGTTG
>JBILBP010000117.1:0-7722 GCA_044353645.1 Planctomycetota bacterium
CCGCTTCCGAAATGACGCCCTTGCTGATCAGTCGCTCGATTTCCTGACGTGCAAGGTCGATGGTCAAGACGCCGTTCGCAACCAGCCCCCGCAGCGTATCGACGATGCCTTGGGCGACGCCTTGGGCAATCCACTTGTCGTGATATTCATCGAGTACGTTCACCATGTCGGGCTCCTCGGTCAGACGACGACGAAAATGGGGCTCATCAGATTCAGGCATCCTGGCGAGCTTCACAGCCAAGGGAAGGAAACGCCGGATGTCATCCAGCGGCCCAGGGGTGCGCGCCATCGCCGAGACCGCCGCCACGGCGGCCTCCACGGTATCCTGGATAGCCAGGGCCAGGAACAGCGCCGCCACCCGGTTTTGCAAGGACCGCAAACGCGGTAGATCAGTGGCACCAATGCGGACCACGCGCACTTGGAAGGCCAGCACGGACATGCCCGCTACCGTCGAGTCCAGGCGCGAAGGCACTTCCGCGAGGCTGGGATCCGTGACCATGACCACGGGGAAGACCTCGGCCGGCGCATGACGCAGGCGTAAGGCCGCATAGTACCACAATACCCGGGACAGGTCGACCCGCCGCGCTTCCGACCAGTGTTCGATCAGCAGGACCACCGCCTGGGTACCATCGTGCCAGGTGGCCAACAACGCCACATCCAGGAAGCGGCTCGGCTCACCGAGATCCGGCAGAGACAGCTCTTGCTGGATGGGCTCGACCGACCTCGGGCGGCCGCGCTCGGCCAACAGCTCGGGCACGAAGACCTCGATGGTCTCGGCGGGATAGGACGTGAACAAGGCTTTGAGGCCACGGTCTTCGGTCACGTTGCCGGTATCCACCATGGCCGGCAGTCTTGGTGCCCGGCGCACAATGCAACTAGCGGTATTTTATTTCATCGGACGGGGTTGGCGGTGAAGAATCGCGCCCAGGAAAAACAAAAACCCTGCAACTTTTTACAGTTGCAGGGCTTATGGCGCGGCGGAGTGGACTTGAACCACTAACCCTCAGATCCGTAGTCTGATGCTCTATCCAATTGAGCTACCACCGCTAACGGGGAGCGGATCTTGTGTTCGAAGGACCGTTGTCAAGAAGCTCTCTTCCTACGGATTCGGGCGCATGGACCTGACCTATGTGTGGGTGTTGGGTGTTGGGTGTTGGCGGTGAGCCTCGCCAAGCGCTCTTCACCGCGCGTCCTTCGCGACCCATGGGGCTCCCGCCGACCGGCCTTGCTGGCCTATCGCGGACACCTGCCTAGGCTGCTTTCCTGGCCATGCTGACCGTCATCGACAACTACGATAGCTTCACCTACAACCTCGTGCAGTACCTATGGGAACTCGGTGCGCAGGTGCGCGTCTATCGCAATGACGAGAAGACCGTCGCCGCGATCATCGCCGAAAAACCCGAGCGGATCCTGATCTCGCCCGGACCCTGTTCGCCGACCGAGGCCGGTGTCAGTCTCGAGCTGATCCTCGCTGCCGCCCAGCAGCGCATCCCCTTGCTCGGGGTGTGCCTCGGGCACCAATCGATCGGCCAGGCCTTTGGCGGCACGGTACGCCGCGCCGAGCGCCTGATGCATGGCAAGACCAGTCGCATCGCTCACGATGGTCGCGGAGTGTTCGCCGGCTTGCCGACGCCGTTCACCGCCACGCGCTATCACAGCCTGGTCGTCGATGCCGCCCTGCCGGCCTGCCTGGAAGCCACCGCTTGGTGCGCCGATGGTGACTACGTCGGTGCTCCCGAGCTGATGGGCGTGCGCCATCGCGAGTTGCCGATCGAGGGCGTGCAGTTCCATCCGGAAAGCTTCCTCACCGAACATGGTCATGCCATGCTTGCGAACTTCCTGGCCTTCGGAGTCGCGAAAAACTCATGAGCGATGTTCAGCTCGACACTGCCGCCGAGGCTCAGGCTGGCGAAGAGCCTCGCCCGGTAGGGCAACTGCCGGAGACCGAGCCGTCTCTTGACACGCCCAGCAACGCTGAATCCCGTGCTCAATCGAGCGACGAGCGTGAAGCGCTGCTGGTCGAGGATCTGGGCCTGATCGAGCGCAAGCCGGCGGAGCTCGCCGGCGATGCCGCCAACGAACCCGAGCCGCCACCGGATGCCGCCGACTTGCCGCCGGCGGAGCTGCGGGCGGTGATCGAAGGGCTGCTGTTCGTCGCCACTAAGCCGCTCACCACCGCCCGTCTCAGCGGCTGCCTGCCCGGCACCAGCGTGGCCTATCTCGAGGGTTTCCTCACCGGCCTGGCGGCGCGCTTCGAGCGCGAGCGCCGCGGCTGGGAACTGCGCCGCGAAGCCCACGGCTGGCGGCTGATGACGCGGGTCGCGTTCTACCCGTGGGTCCGTCAGCTCGAGCGCAAGGAACTGCCGACCAAGCTCACCAAGGGCGGCCTGGAAACCTTGGCGGTGGTCGCCTATAAGCAGCCGGTGGCGCGCGGGGCGATCGAAGACATCCGCGGTGTGCAATGCGGACCGGTGCTGCGCCAGCTCATGGACCTCAAGCTGGTCGCCGTCGTCGGTCGCGACGATCAGGCTCTCGGGCGGCCCCTGCTTTATGGCACCACCGATCAGTTCCTCGCCCGCTTCGGTCTGGGTTCCCCGGCGGACCTCCCGAAACGCCACGAATTTGGGGATTAAGTAAATGAGCAAGCTCGGCTACCTGATCGCCCTCGTGGCGATCCTGGGCTTCGGCGCCTATGCGTTGTGGCCGACGGCCACGGTCGTGGGTGTGAAGGTCTTCGCGGGCTCTCCGCCCAGCGCCTACAGCGTGCGCGTGGCCGCGACCTCGGCCGCTGTCGGCAAGGAGCAGACCGCGGTCACCGTCGGCTCGGCGACGTATGTCTTCCCCACCGACAGTGAGAAGAGCGGACGTATCTGGTCGACCCTCGGCAGCATCGAAGTGCCGGCGAGCAAGGTCATCCATGACATCGGCGAGGCCCAACTGGCACCCTACGGCCTCGACAGCACCCGCGAAGCTGCCGCTGTCGATGGCAGTGCGCGCCTGCGCTGGGGCGGCAGCGATGGTCAGGCGTACATCTGGAATGCCGGTACGCGCAGCCTGATGGTCATCGATCCCCAGGTTCTCACGGCCCTCGATGCCGCCGCCGCGCCGCCGATCCGCGCCACGGCGCTGAGCGGGCCGATGTCGCCGACGCGCCTGACCATCGACGGCCTGACCTTGATCTATGACGAAGGCCGCTGGCTGGCCGAGCTGTTCCGCAATCGTCCGCCCTTCAATGGCCGGGTGGCGACGCTGATGAGCCACTTGATGCGCCTCAGCATCGATGATCTGGGCGGTGTGCAGACCTTCGGCCTACCGGTGGTGGGCACGGTCCAGCTCTCCGAGATCAAGGGCACCCCGGCCGATGTCGCGCCGCAGTTCGCCAGCGGTCCGCAGCCGGCGCGGACGATCACCATCTACAGCGATGGCGCGCGCGGAGCCGTGGCCATCAGTGGGTTTCCCGCGCAACCGCTCAACGTCACGCAGATGAGTGAACTGCGCGGCGCGCTGGCGGCCTTTGCCCGCAATCCGCTGCTGGACATCTACAGCCTGATCTCGCGCGATGATGTGCTGCGCGTCGAGGTGGTCAGGGGCAGAGGGCCCGCCTGGAGCCTGCGGCGACGGGAAAAGCCGTCCGCGATCGGCGGCTACTTCTGGGATGTGGCGTGGAGCAATGGGCGGGAAAGCGCGCCTGACGAAGCCGTCGACGAATTGGTGGCGATGGTCTCGGCGGTGTCGGTGCGCGATCCGCAGCCTGACAGTAAGGCCTTGGCGGTGCTACCCGATCAGGCGACGGTGGTGACCATCACCAGCGAACGTCCGAACGCGCCGCCGGTGCGTTTTGCGGTGGCCAACGGCGAGCTGATCACCGCCGAATATCGCGGACGCCTCGACGATGACGGCAAGCTCGACGCCGCCCTGATGCCCGAGCGCTTTCTCGATCAGCGCCTCACCCGCCGTGATCCGACGCGCGTGGCCAAGATCCAACGGCGCTTCCGCAGCGAGGCGCCACCTCGCGATGAAGTCGTCGCCCGCAGCGAAGGCGGTACGTGGATCTGCACCTATCCGGCGTCTTCGTCCACGTCTGCGCCAGCGTCCGCGAGCAGCGCTCCCGGAGCCGCGTCGAGCGCCATCGCCGGGGCCGCCGTCGATCGCCTGGTGCGCGTCCTGGTCAGCGCCCGGGTGGGGAATATCTCCCTGATCAACGGCGATGGTGTGGCCAATGGCGCACGCGCGTTGCTGGCGGCCCCCGACTTCGAGCTGGATGTACGCTTTGCCGCCGTCGCCGGCGGTCAGGCGGCCAATGACGATACCGATCTCGATCTGACCGCGGCCCAGGATTGGGGCTTCGCCGCGCGCAAGGAGGGCCCGCGCTGGCAGTGCGTCGACAAGGACCTCGGCCTGCTCTTCACGCTCGATGACGAGACCATCGAGGAATTCCGCCGGCCGTTCACCATCGGCCAGGTCTTCCCGGTGGTTGGCAGCGTGGTCACGCGCGTCGAGATCCGCCGCCTCGATGGCAGCCTGGTGACCCTGGTCCGCGATGGCGCCACCTGGACTGCCGCCGACGGCGCCGGCGCCAGCGCCACGCCCGCGGATGCGATCGCGGTGCGCCGCTATTTCCGGACCCTCGGCGAATTGACGGTGGCCGATGGCGCGACCCTCGATGCCCGCCTGCCCGAGCCGCCTGCACAGGACATCGTGGCTTCGGTGACCTGCCTGGTGCCGGCGATCAGCGGCGACCGCACGCAACCCACGGAACTGCTGACCCTGGCGGTACTGCGCGCCACCGCTGGCGGCACGCCGGTGCATGTGTGGTCGAACCGCGGCGGCAGTCGTTTTCCCCGCGGGCGGGCGCTGCTGCCTGCCGCTGCCGTCGCCGAAGTGCTGCCCGCAGCGCAGGCCTTCGGACGATGAGCGGCCAGACTCTCAAGGCGCGCATCAGCGCCGCGCTCACCGCCGAAGGTCTCAAGCCCCTGCATCGCCTGGGGCAGAATTTCATGATCGAGGAGTCAGCGGTGGCGGCGATGGTCACCGCTACCGCTCCCGCGCCGGGCGTGCGCATCGTCGAGGTCGGCCCGGGCACGGGGGTGCTCACCGAGCGCTTCCTCAGCGCGGGCGCAACGGTGCTGGCGGTGGAATTGGATCAGGGCCTGCACGGCTTCCTGCAGCGCACCCTAGTGCCCCTGGGTCTGCAGCTGGTCCACGGCGACGCCCTGGCGACCAAGAACCGCCTGCATCCGGCAATCGAGGCGTTCACCGCTGCCGGGCCGTGGCGCCTGGCCGCGAACCTGCCCTATGATGTCGCCTTGCCGGTAATTCTCGATGCCGTGGCCCTGCCCAATCCTCCGGAACAGGTGGTGGTGACGATCCAGAAGGAAGCCGCCCAGCGCCTCGTCAGCCACCCCGGCGATGATGCCTGGGGCGCCACTGCCGCCGTGCTGCAGGCTGCCGGCACGCCGCGCCTGACGCGGCACCTGTCGCCGGCGTGCTTCTTTCCACAGCCGCGCGTCGACAGCGCGATCCTCACCTGGCTGCCCGAACGCCCGCTGCCGCTGGGCTTCGGGCGCTGGTGCCGGGAGGTCTTTGCCTATCGCCGCAAGGTCCTGCCGGGAGCCCTGCGCGATGCCGGCCTGCCGCGTGCTGACGCCGAGGCCGCGTGCAGCGCGTGTGGCTTGGATCCGCAGCGCCGCCTGGAAATGCTGTCGCCTGCGGAACTGGTGGCGCTATTCCAGGCCAGCGCGGCGGCGCGACCATCTCTCAGTCAGGGCGAATGATTCCATGAAGCATCTCGGCAGCGCCATCGTGTGCGTGATCATCGGCACCATCCTCACCGTGACGGCGCCGGCTGCCGAGGCGCTGAAGCTCGCGGCTTCGCCCGCCGTCGCCACCATCAACGGACAAACCCTGACTTTGCGCGACATCGAAGACGCCCTTCTGCGCAAGGAAGGCGGCGACCTGATCGAGGGATGGGTCCACGACCATCTGCAGAAACTCGATTACGCCTCGCTCAAGGATGATGACATCATCCTTAGCATCGGCTTCAACAAGATCGGGCGCCGCGAACTCGCCGATGCCCTGTTACGCAAGGGCGCCGGCGAAACCCGCAAGGACCTGATCAACATCCGCCTGGTTGAACAGGCCATCGCCGCCGCCGGCATCACCGTCGGCGCCGACGAGATCGAGGCCACTTGGCAGCGCATGAAGCGCACCTTCGACGAGCAGCAAGCCAAGGCCGGCGACGGCACGCGCATCGACTTCGTCAACTACCTCAACGTCAAAGAGAAGATGACCCCGGAGGTGTTCCGCGCCCAGCCGGGATTCACGATGCTCGCCGGGCTCCAGGCGCTGATCCATTTCCAAGCCAAGGATGAATGGAAGGATGAAGAGCTGCGGGCGTGGTTCGCCGTCCATCGCGAGCGCTATCGCCAGCGTGAAGCGGTGAAGCTCTCGCTGATAGCGATCCCGTATCAGGCCCAGCCGGGCGCCGGCGGCATGCCCGAGATCACCCCCCACGAGCGCGAGCGCCTGATGAAGGTCATGGATGCCTTGGCGCGGCAGATCTCCAGCAAGCAGATGCCGTTCGGCCAGATCTGGGCGCTCTATGCCCGTAGCTACGATCCCGATGTCGGCCCCGGCGGCCGCGCCGGCTGGGTCGATCGCGATGGCAAGCGCAAGGATCCCAAGGCCCGCGTGCTGGGTGCGGATCTGGTCGCCGCCGCCTGGGCGGTGAAGACTTTCCCGACCATGCTGCCGCCGTTGGCCGCCGGCGATTGGGGCGTCGAGCTGGCCGTGGTCGAGGCCCATCGTCCGGAAAAGGAACCGGTCTACGAGGAGCTGCGCCAGACGATCAAGGAGGACCGCATCGATGAGACGCTCGAGCTGCGCACGGCAGCCCTGCTCGAGCGTCTACGCCACGAGGCCAAGATCGATTACGCGAGCCTGCCCGACATCATCAACGGCAAACGTTGATCCATGCACCGTCTGACCCTCATCGGTTTTCGCGCTTGCGGCAAATCAACCGTCGGGCGCTTGCTGGCAGCGCGCCTGGCGTGGCCGTTCGTCGATGCCGACACGGTCATCGAGCACGCCATCGGCACGTCGATCAGCAGCTATTTCGCCGCCCATGGCGAAGCCGCCTTCCGCAGCCTCGAGAGCACCACGCTGGCCGGCATCCTCGCCGGTGACGGCCCGCTGGTGCTCGCCACTGGCGGCGGCGCGGTGCTCGCCGAGAGCAACCGCCAGCTGCTCGCCGCCCGCGGCGGGCTGGTGGTCTACCTCGAAGCCCCGGTGGCGGTGATCCAGGAGCGCCTGCGCCATAATCTCGGCGGCCGGCCAAGCCTGACCGGCAGTCATCCGGTGGACGAGGTCCCGGCCCTCATCGCCGCTCGCGCCCCGCTCTATCGAGCATTGGCGCAATTGGTTCTGCCAACGAGCAGCACGCCCGGCGAGGTCGCCGGGGAATTGCTCGCCGAACTCGCGCGTCGCGGCCTCGCCTAAGCACATAAGTAACGATCAAATACCTACGTTTAATTGCGTTTTGATGCGCAAATCCTAGAACAGATCAGCGAGTTAGCCGAACGCATGTATTCCCGACCATCCCATAGAACATGATGATCAACCTTCAGGGACAGACGGTGCTGGTCGCTGACGACGAGCCGATGCTGTGCGAACTTCTGGCGACGCATCTCGAAAGTCTGGGAGCGACCGTGGTCAAGGCCGAGG
>JBILBP010000118.1:0-7646 GCA_044353645.1 Planctomycetota bacterium
CAACGTGCTTCTCGACCGCTAAGGCCTCGGGGGCGACGAGCATGGCGGCCAGCGTCGAGCAGGGGATCGCCGCCGGCTGCCGGCTCCTGCTCATCGATGAAGATACCGCCGCGAGCAATTTCTTGGTCATCGATCCGCTGATGCGGCGTCTGCTCGGGCCGACCCTGGACGGGACTACGACCTTACTCGAAGCCCTTCCGGCCCTGGCGGCGGCGGGCGTCGCGACGGTCCTCGTCGCCGGCTCCAGCAGCCAATCTCTGGCGGTGGCCGAGCGCGTGGTGCTGATGGACCACTGGCAACCGCACGAGGTGACGGCGCGCGCACGGAGGCTGATCAAACGGGTGTCGCCGTCCGCTTCCGCAGTCCTCCCCCGGCGGTGGTTGTGCGCCACGCCGGATGCGTTGTTCGGCCCACGGCATTTCGTGCCCCTGGACCTGCGCGAACCGCAGCGCCCGCGGCTCAAGATCCCCATGGCTGCAGGTCCTGACGTCTGGCTGCGCCTGGACTTGCGGCGTAGCGGCTGGGTCGTCGATGAAGCCCTAGTGGCTGGGGCGGTGTTCGCCGCTGGCTGGGTCTGCCGTCTGGCCGCGCACACCGGCGACGGTGAGATGGCGAACCTTGAGGCCGCTTATGATCAGCTCGTTGCCGGCGGGGCCACGGCCCTCGATCCATTCCACAGCCGTTTGCTGACGGTGCCCCCGTGGCAATTGGTGGTCAGCGTCCTCGAGCGTTTGCCGCTGGCGTTCAGGGGCTCGCTACTAGCTAACTGTTAGCTCACTCGTAGATCGTCTCGAGCGTCACCGTCGTGGTACGTAAGGCGGCGTCGTTGGCGCTCCAGTAGTCGAGTTTCACCTTCGACCCGGGAACCGTGCCAGCGAGGTGTTCGCCGAGGCACAGCGGGCTGCTGATCGGGCAATCGTCGATGGCGATGATCATGTCGCCGGGACGCAGGCCGGCGAGCCATGCCGGGCTACCGCCGACGATGCGGACCACGAGATGCGCTTCGCGGGCAGGAGCGCCGCTGATCACCAGCTTGGCTTGCTTGGTCCACAAACCGATCCACGGTTTTTCAACCGCGCTCATGGCCAGCGGGTGGTTGGCATCGGCGGACTCGATCGCCGCCAAGGGCAGGTAGGTCCGCCAGGTGACGGTGGCCGGCGGGGGTGTCATGGCCGAGCCGTCTTCACCATAGGCGAGCGGCTCGCTGACCGCGATCTCGCTGACGCTTACATTAATCGAAGCATCAATCGGAGCATCAATCAGAGCATCAATCGGAGCCTTCGTCGACGGCGTGACCACGGCCACGAGCCTGCCGGTATCGCGGTGGGACCAGGCGGCGCCGGCGCCGAAACCAAGGCCGAGGGCCAGGCACGCCGCTGCCGCCGTCGCGACCATCACCCAGCGCGGCAGTTGCAGCCGGCGGGCGGGGACGGTGGCGCGTTCGAGCCGGGCGCGGCGCAAGAGCGTGCCCGAGAGGTCCGGGCAGCGGGGGGCGGTCTCGGCCGGCACGGTGGGCTGCGGTGCCAAGCCGGTGCGCAGGTTCCGCCAGAAGGCGACTTCCCTGGCGAGTTCGGGATCGGCGCGCAGGTGGGCTTCGAAGGCGCTGCATTCGGCCGACGAGAGTTCGCCAGCAGCGTATTCGGCGGCGGCCAGCTTGAGATCGAGTTCGGTGGTCATGAGCGACCTCCGTCGTGAGCGACCTCGTCACCGAAACGCGCCACCCACGCGACCCGGAACAGACGCCGGGCCTCATGGAGCCGCCAACGCGTGGTGCCGTAATCGAGGTGGAGGGTGTCGGCGATGGCCTCGGCGGCGAGGCCTTCCATTTCGCGCATGATCAGGAGATCGCGATATTTTTCGGGCAGGGTGGCGAGCACCGCGGCGACGTTGCGGCGTAGTTCGCTGGCATGGGTCTCGGCGGCGGGATCGCTCGTGGTTTCGGCGGCAGCGAGGGCTGTCTGTGCGGCGGTGCTGGCGTCGATGCGCCCCTGCGCGCGCAAGGCGTCGATCGACAGGTGGCGCACGATCTGCAGCAGCCAGGGCTTGAAGGCGCGGCCGATCTCGAATCGCGAACGATGACGCAGGCAGCGCAGGAAGGCTTCCTGAACCACATCCAGGGCGAGGTCCTCGCGCCGGGTGACGCGGCAGGCGACGACATAGGCGAGCTGCTGGTAGCGGCAGACGAGCTCGGAAAAAGCCGCATCGTCACCCGCCGCGAAACGTACTAGCACTGGTGCTTCGTCATCAACCAGCTGGGCCATAAGGCCGGTTACGGCGGGCGCATCCATAGCCCGCGCATGTTTCAGGGATTGCACCTGAAACAAGAAGGGAAGCGGAAGAGCGAGGGCCATGTCCTCACTACGCCGACTAGCCAAGGATGTTTGTCGCTTTCGGGTTATTGCGCTTTCTTCAGCACCTTGCGGTCTCAGCCGGCGGCGCAGGCCAGCAGCAGATTGCGGATGAGTCGATCGCCGTGCTGACGATGCCTAGGCATCAGGCGGGCGGTATCGGCGAGCAGGCGCTCACCGTGCGCCGGGCCGCCGGCGGCGGCGACGAATTCGGCATCATCGAGCACCCACTGCGCAACCTGCTCGGCGGTGATCTCGATATGGAACTGCAGGCCGAAGACGTTCGTGCCGAGGCGGAAGAACTGCTGCGGACAGGCCAGGGTCGAGGCCAGCAAGGTCGCCCCGACGGGCAGATCGAAGGTGTCGCCGTGCCAGTGCACCACCGGCTCGGCGCGGTCGAGCCCGGCCAGCACCGGCTCCTGTTCGGCGCTGGCCTGAAAGGTGATCGCACCCCAGCCGACCTCGCGGTGGCGCGCCGGTGGCATGCCGGTGTGCAGCGGGTGGACGTGCGCGCCGGCGGCATGGGCGAGCAGCTGCGCCCCGAGGCAGACGCCGATCACCGGCCGGCGCTCGGCCAGCGCCGCGCGCAGCAAGGTGACCTCATCGGCAAGGAACGGCCAGCGCGCATCGCCGAGATCGCCGACGCCCATCGAGCCGCCCATCACCACCAGGAGCTCACCGGCGTTGATCCGCGTCGGCACGGCCTCGCCTAGCCACAGGCGGCGGACCTCGACGCTCCAGCCGAGTTCGCGGGCGATATCGGCGATCCGGGAAGGGCCTTCCCAGACGAGGTGCTGCAGGGCGATGAGGTGCATGGACAGAGCATCGAAAGCGCCGTTGGTCGGCAACCGCACAGTGTGCGCAACATTCCCCTTCCCATTCCCACAAGACCCCCAAAAAACCCACAAACCAAAAAAAACAGCGCTAGCTGCGCATATGCAAGGCGCCGGATGACGACGCTTGGCCCGCCAAGCTAGGATTCCGGCAACGCCGCAGATGCGTAGCTAGCGCTGTTTTTTTTCGGTGAGGCGGCGCCAGGTGGTGGTGATCTCGGCTTTGTCGCCGGCGCCGGTGTCGCCCAGGGTCGAGCGGTAGACGGCGGCGACAGCTTCCACCACCACGCTGGCGCGATAACGCTCATAGGCGAAGACGCGCGCGGCATCTCCCATCTGCTGGCGCCGGCCGCGTTCATGGAGGTGGCGCATGGCGTTGGCCAGGGCCTCGCTGTCGTCGGCGGTGATCAGCAAGGCCGTCTGGCCATCGCGAACCAGCTCGGGCAGGCCACCCGCGGCAACCGCGATCAGTGCTTTGCCTGCCGCCATCGCCGTTAGCGGCAAGAGCGGATGGCATTCGCGCGTGCCGGGAATGGCCAAGACGTCGCAGCTGGCGATGAAGTCGGTGACACTACCTGCGCCGCTCACCGTCACCTGGCAGGCGAGCTCGTCGGCGAGCTCGTTGGCGTGCTGGTGATCTTGGGTGAAGAGCCGCGCCGCCAGCGGTAAGCCCGCTTGCTGGATCTCGGCCACTGCCATCAGCCAGCGACGGAGCGCGGGCCGCTCGCCCGTGTCGACGCAGCCAATGGTCCAGTCGCTCGCCAGTTGGCTGACCAGGGGCGCTGGCTGTAAGGTTACGCCCATGGGCACAATGGCGACCCGATCACGGGTCAGTCCGATGCGCGACAGGCAATGCGCGCGGTGATGCTCGGTGGGCACCAGGACCCATGCCACCAGCGGATCACGCAGCCGGCGCGCGGCGTAGGGTTCCTCAGCGTGGTGCAGGGTGACGATCACCGACAACCTCAGGTGCCGGGCAATATCGAGGGCGGCCGGGAGATTGGCCAACCCATGCACATGTATGAGGTCAGGGGTCCAGGTCGCGACCTGACGCACGGTGGTGGTGCGTTCGTGACGCAGCCACTGCCACCAGCCGCTGGTATAGTTCAGCACCGGTAGGCCCGGGTGCGAAGCTAGCGGCGCCGGAAGCGCGTTCGGCGCGTTCGGTATCAGCAGCGCAAGCTGATGGTCAGCGGCGGCCAACGCCGCGAGCAGCGGCTGAGCTGACTGCCATTCCAGGGAATCCAGGCCGGGGACGGCATGGAGGATGCGCAGGGGGATCATGAGTAGTCGGGATCCTGGCGCCGGCGGGAAGATTCCGATCGGTCGAGCAACCGATCGAGGTCGGCATCATTGCCTTCCAGGCTCAACGGTGTTCCGGGAATCACATGGCCGCCGGTGGCCCACGCCCCGAGGTCGATGGTCCGACAGCGCGCGCCGCAGAACGGGAAGGTCGGTGGACGGGCGGCCCCCAGGGACACCGGACGCCGGCAGGTCGGGCAGGCGATAGCGGAGGGAACCTCAGTCATGGCGCTATGATCCAATTCCCGCGCCTGACGGAAGAAGGGGATTGCCGTCGTCCGCCGTGGGCGCACCGCCATTCGATGCGCTGGCCTATCTCCGACGGGCTCCCAGGAGCCTGTCGGAGATAGGCCGACGAGGATGGCGACGTGTATCGCTGGGCAGATCCAAGGCGGAGGAGTGCGCCAAATAGCAGCGCTATTTGGACATTCCGACAACGCCGGAGTTGCCCGGCGAGACCGAGTCAGCCTTGCTGGCCTATCTCCGACAGGCTCCTAGGCTGTTACCGCTCATGAAATCTGCGGTCTACGGTCTTCTCTTATGGTGTTGCGCCGGAATCCTCGGCGCTTCCGAATTGTCCGACAAGTGCGATCGATTGCTCGACGGCGTGCCCCGGGGCGGCCTCGCCGCGGTGGCGGTCTATGATCTGGGCGTCAATGCCTGGCTTTATCGTCATGAAGCCGATCAGCCACGGGCCCTGGCCAGCACCACCAAGTCGCTGGTGGCGGCCGCGGCCCTGACCCAGTTTGGACCGCAGTTCCGCTTCCATACCCAGGTCTACGCCGTCGGTCCCCTGGCCGCGCGCATCCAGGGCCTGGGGGTGGTCGGCGGTGGCGATCCCTGCCTCGATGGGCATTTCACCGATGATCAGCCCGAGGCCATCTTCCTCGCCTGGGCCGAACAGTTGAAGCGCCAGGGCGTGACCGCCATCGATGGCGATGTGGTCATTGATGGGCGCTTGTTCAGCGGCCCCATCCGGCCTGCGACCTACCCCCAGGATCAGGACAACCTGCAGCGTTGGTATAGCGCCCCGGCGAGCGCCTTCGCCTGGAATGACAACTGCATCGAAGTGCGCGTCGTGCCGACCCGCGTTGGCGAGCGCGCCAATGTCGAAGTCCGGCCGCAGAGCTCGCGCATCGCAGTCATCAACAAGGCGCGGACCGTGGCCGGCAAAGGCGACAAGGCAATTTTCGTGGTCCGCGATCTCGACAGCAACCGGGTGACGGTGACCGGCAATTATGCGGCGGCGACGCCGTGGTTTCCGTTGGCCATTCATGCCGATCCGGATCTCCTTGCAGGGGAGCAGCTCAAGGCCTCGCTGCAGCAGTCCGGTATCGTCGTCGGCGGCACGGTGCGTCTCGGGCCGGTCGATCCTCGCGGCGGACGGCTGCTTATCGACCATACCTCGCCCTTGGTGCCGGCGGTGACCTTGATGAATCAGCACAGCCAGAATTTCTACGGTGAACAGATGTTGCGTCTGCTCGGCTTCGAGCGCTTTCAGGACGGTTCGCTGGTCTCGGGCAGCAAGGCCACGTTGCTGACCTTGAAGCGCCTGGTCGGCGATCGCGTCAGCCAGATCACCCTGCTCGACGGCAGCGGTTTGTCGTATGGTAACGAAGGCACCGCCGGGGTCATGGTCGAGGTCTTCGCCGCCATGCACCGTTCGCCGCTGCGCGAAGAATTCTACAACAGCCTGAAGGAGCGGAACGTCGGCAAGATCCAGGGGCGGGTGAAGACCGGGACTTTGGCCGTGGCCACCTGCCTGGTCGGCTACCTTGATCCGCCCTCGGGACATCGGCTGGCGTTTGCCATGCTTTT
Source organism: Planctomycetota bacterium (assembly GCA_044353645.1). Lineage (GTDB taxonomy): Bacteria > Planctomycetota > UBA11346 > UBA11346 > UBA11346 > CAIUVD01. The sequence goes on from JBILBP010000118.1 coordinate 6,302, forward strand.
CAATCGCGGCACCTCCCGCGATTTCGGCTGGGCACCAAAAATCCGCGAACAGCTTTATCGGGTGTTCGCCGATCTCTGATGGCCTGCAGGGACGACCTGCAAAGCAACGAACCCCGCCGGCTTTGCCGGCGGGGTTCGTTTATCAACACGCTGACGCGAGTCTCAGCCGACTTTGATGTTGCGCACTTTCGGCAGGCAGAAGACCGAGTTCTTTTCGAGAACCCAGCGATCTTCGCCCTTGAGGCGTTCGATGCGCTCGGAGCGATTGAGAACGTTGCGGTGCTTCGAAAAGCCACCCTTGGTGACGAATGTGCCGTGGATGCTCATGGGAACCTTTGGTTGAAATCGAAATGGAGGCTAGCGGGTGAGTTGGGAAATCAAGCTGGTGCTGCCGGCTGAGCGCCAGTTACCGGCTGGCGATGGGCTTCTTGGACGCGGCCCTTGACGTTGTTCTCGAGATGCTCCTGCTGCCAGTTGATCAGTTTGGCCGCTGGCGAGGTCAGTTCGCTGCCGATGAGCTCGCGGGCCTTGATCAGGCAGTCCTTCAGCGGCATGCCGGTCTTTTCGCGGTCGAAATAGAGAACCTTGAACACATCGCGCAGCAGGCGGATATCGTCTTCGCCCATCCCATCACGTCGGCAGCCAATAATATTGACGTTACGGGGCTCGGCGGGCGTACCCTCGGCCATCATGTACGGGGGCAGGTCGAAGCGCACGCCGGCCATGCCGCTGACGATGGTCAGCTCGCCGATGGTCGCGAAATGGTGGATGCCGACCATGCCGCCGATGATGGCCTTGCGACCGATCACGACGTGACCGGCGATCTGGGCGTTGTTGGCGATCACCACGCGTTCACCGATGTGGCAGTCATGACCGACGTGGGCATAGGCCATCACCAGGGTGTGGTCGGCAATCGAGGTCTTCATGCCGCCGGTGGCGGTGCCCTTCGAGACGGTCACGCATTCATGGATGCGGACTTCGCGACCGACGATAGTTTCGCTGTCTTCGCCGTGGTATTTGAGGTCCTGCGGATCCGAGCCGACGACGCAACCGGGGAACAGGATCGAACCCTCGCCGATGGTCGTGCGGCCATAGACGGTCACATGATTGCGCAGTTCGGCGCCGGCGAGGATACGGGCCTTGCCCTGGACCACGCAAAACGGGCCAACCGTGGCATCGGGATGGACATCGGCAGCGGGATCGACAACAGCGAGAGGATGAATGGGCATGACGTGGGGAAATCATGCGTACTTGGACGCCTGGCTCAAGCCGGTTGTCTGCTCGGCGGCCGGCTGAGGATCGCCGCCCATGATATCCTTTGCCCAGCTTCAGGGCCATGCCGCGC
>JBILBP010000421.1:0-7544 GCA_044353645.1 Planctomycetota bacterium
TGGCCCGGCCCGTGGGGATTCACGTGCGGGGCCACGGCAGCATTGGCTGTTCGACAGCGTCGGCAGTACTAGAGACGTAGAGCGTACAGGGCGCCCGTATGGCCGGGGCGGCCGGCTATGTCCAACCCCTCAGCGATGCTGAGAGGTTTGACGTTTCCTGTACAGGCCTGTGCGAGTGGGCCGTTAACTGGCTAGCTTACAGTCGGACGAACCGATTTTCCGCTAACCGGGTTTGATTCCCTTACCAATCGCCAAGAAGCGGTCGCGATACCCAGTGAACATCGAGCTGATCAGGATCGTTGTGGCAGCCCCTGCCTTCTGTGGCGTACCGGCATCGACGGGTGGCTCTGGTGCGTACTCCGCCAGCAGCGCCATGCCCTTTGCGTAGTCTTCATCGCGCAGGCGCTTGACTATCGTCAGGCCGAGGTCGATACCGGCGGAAACCCCGGCTGCAGTGATCCGACTGCGATCGACCACCACTCGCGCATCAACCGGGACCGCGCCGAAGTGCGGGAGCAGGTCGCGGACCACCCAATGGGAAGTCGCCTGGTATCCACGCAGCAGGCCAGCGGCGCCCAGCACTAGCGAACCGGTGCACACGGAAGTGACCAGCTTCGCTCGCGACCCACGGTCGCGTAAGAAAGCGAGCAGGCGTTCATCCTGGGCTGCGACGAGCGTTCCCTCGCCACCACCAGGGACGAGCAGGATGTCGAGGTCAGAGGGGCAATCGGCGAAGGTGAGCGTGGGAGTGATGGCGAAGCCCGTGTCGACCATGACCGGGACCAAGCTCTCCGCGACCAGATGGACCTTGGCCCCCATCAGTCCAGCCAGCATATAATTGGGTCCGACCAGATCGAGGGCCGTCATCCCAGGATAGACCACCATGGCGATTTGCTCCGTGCCCATCCACGATGGAGGAATGCCAGCCATGGCATCCGCATGGCTGGCTTCATCCGTGGGTGATATCGGCGCTTTTCGCACTAACGGTGCTTCGGGAATGCGCGGTGTACCGGCGCATCCCGCGATTGGTGCAGCGATGAGAGCGGCACCGGCCAGACGCAGGGCTTCTCGACGAGAAATAGTCATGAGTGAAATTCTTTCATTGGTTGGTGATGTGCGCCCGCCTGTCCTGCGGCTTGCGCCTGACAGGCGAACTCATGGATCAAAAGCGAGCTTCGATGGCGGCCAGCAGGGTCAGGGGATTGCTCGGAGCTACATTATTTTCCAGGTAAACGTTGGGTTCCCAGTAGTGGGCGTTGAACAGGTTCTTTGCCGTGAGCGAGGCGTTGTAATTCCGCCAATGGTACTGTGCTGAGGCATCCACTGTCGCATTTCCAGGAACTTCCGCCGTATTGGCGTTGTCCACTTCCCGTCGCCCGGTAGCGGTGATGCCGCTGCCCAGACTGAAGCCGTCGAGGAGTTCAGGGCCAAACTCGTAGCGTGCCCACAGCCGTCCCGAATGACGAGGAACGGCAGCGATGCGGTTGCCTTCGTTCACCGGATTGTCGGTGATGATGGCGTCGGTGAGTGCGTAATTGGCAAGGAACGACCAATGGGTTCCCGGAGTCAGGGCGATGTCGGTCTCGAAGCCACGGCTGCGCTGCTCACCGATCTGCACTTGCAGCAGTCCACCTGCGGGATCGGGCGCGGGAACATTCGTACGCCGCAATTGGAAGACGGCCGCACTCGCCGTGATGAGTTCGCTGTCGGCAACCTTCAAACCGGCCTCGATCTGATCAGACTGCTCCGGTTTCGGATCCTGGATGCCCTGGGCATAGGGGATAGCGCGGTAACCTTGGCCGTATCCAACGAAGGAACTGAGCCAGTTGGTCAGCGCAACGCTCGCGCCGACGCGCGGCAGCAAGCGACTGTGGGACTGATCCTTGTCTCCCGAATAGGCATCTGAGTCATGGATCTGCGCATAGGCCATGCGTAACCCGCCGACGAGGGTGACCCGTTCAGCGATAGTCGATTCGATTTGTCCATAAAGCCCTGCCGTTTTGAACACGCTGTGGGTATCATAGAAGGGGAAGTCCTGCGTCGCGTACGGTGGCGGGTTTGGGTTGGTGACGTCGATCGTCCCTGGTGCCGATGCGGCAGTCATAACCGCAGCAACCGTCATGCGGTCATAATCACCGCCGAAGACCACGCGGTTGTGCGTCGCACCAACGTCGAATTCCCCGGCGATCGACGGGGCCACGCGGACTTCGTGTAGATCATACATCAAGTAGACGCTGCCCAGTTCATAGACCGGCGGCGTCGGCGGCGTCCCAGCTAGGAAAAACGGCGTGCTGCTGATATACTGCCCATACTGGTCGTATTTCGAATGCGAAACCTGGACCGGTACGGTGAAGACCCAGTGCTCGCTCAATCGCTGTTCGATCGTCGCATCACCGCCGAGAACGCGAGAATCGACCCTTGGCACATCGGCATTCCCAGGGAAGAGATCTCGGTCGATGGTGTACGGTGCTCCGACGATGGTGCCTGCCAGGGGCAGGCCGCTGTAGTCCTGCTGGAGGCGTTGCGACCAGCGCCCATGGAGAGTCAGCGTAGTGCCGGTGTTGGCGGTGAACGCGATCGTAGGATCGACGGATCCTCGTTTTGTCTCGATCACGTCGATGTGCGAACGGCTGCGCCCGACCTCGGCCGTGATTCGCGAGAGCACTGAGCCTGACGCGGTCAGCGGCTGGTTGAGGTCGATGTCCCCCGAGACATAGCCGTAGCTGCCAGCGGTGATTCCAGCTGCGTAACTGGGAGTGGCCTGCGGCTTCTTCTGGACGAGGTTGACGAGGCCGCCGATCGGTGCGCCAAGACTACTGGCATACATCAGCGCCGAGGGGCCTTTAAGCACCTCAATGCGCTCAACGTTGGCCATCGATTCGCGGTCTCCAGCACTGTACGTCAGCGGCATCCCATCGCGGTAGGTTTCTGCGGTGAAGCCGCGGATGAGCCGCTCGTTTGCTGGGTCAAGGTTCTGATTGAGTACCGACTGCGAACGGACGCCGCTGACGTTGGTCAGCGCTTCGCTGAGCGTTGCGGATTGCTGGTCATCGAGCACGGCACGTGGTAGGACTTGGATGGACTGCGGCGTGTCCTTGAGCGGCGTGTCGGTGCGGTTCGCCGTGGTGGCACTGGTCGCGGTGTAGTCGCCTGGCTGCTCGGGCGAGGCGACGACCGTGATCGGACTGCCGTTCGTCACGGATGACTCGACGGAAACTTCAGCCGCGAAGGCAGGTGCGAACGCGGCGAGCGCGATCAGAGTAGGGGAAAGTGGACGATAGGTCATGAGATCTTCCTCGTTCAGTGGGAGAACGCTTGGTGGTAGGGCATGGGAGTACGGTTCTGATGCACCGACTGGTCTCCGTCGTGGCGCGATTTCCAAACGACGGCGGCGCTGGCGCAGGCCGCAAATAATCCAAGCGCCAGCAGCAGCAGGATGGTGATGCAAGTGTGATTCCCGTGGTCTGCGTGGGGCGCGGTCATGGCTTCTTCTCCGGTTGGGTGTTGAGTGTCTGGACCCAGTCGGCGATCTGCCTCAGGTCGCTGTTGGGCACGTGAGCCATAGATGGCATGTCGGGAAAATCCGGACGCGTCTTGGTCGGGGATTTCACAAAAGTGATGAAAGCATCTGGTTTTCCCGCATAGATCTTGGCCACTTCTTGCATTGCTGGGCCGACGACCTTGCGATCGATAGCATGGCATGCGCCGCAATTGGTTTGAAATGCGGCGAGACCCGGGGGTCCGACAGGTTTTTCATCTTTCACCGGCCCGAGCCGCAGTGCCTGTGCGACTTTGGCTTGGTAATCGGTCGTTCGCGCAGCGATCATTTCACGGTGGGGCGCCAAGATGGTGGCCCGATAGAGATGTCGGGCACTGGCCATGCACAACACGGTGACCCCCAGGGCACCAACGATCCACCACAAGCGACGACCGACTCGCGCGGCATCCACTTCACGAACTTCACGCCACATCCACCATCCCGCAGGAACCGCAGCCGCGACCCCGAGCAGCAAGATGCCGATCATCGGGAAGCTCAAGCCCGCTGTCGGGAGGGTGAACAGTACCAATTGCCCGATGACGAACTGGGAAGCGGTGGCACCCAAGGCGAGCTGGTAGCCCAGTCGCTTGAGCTGCACTGCGGGAAGTCCGGGGATCTCGTCCCAGGTGGTGCGACCAGTCAACCATACCAGGAATAACCCGGTCAACGCCAAGGTCGCGGTGATGAAATGCAGGTAGCGTGGCAGAACATTGGCCAGAAGCAGGGCATCGAGCAGACCGTGAGTGGTCGCCCATTTTTCCGGAAACAACATCAGATTGATGTTGGCGAGGAAGATCAGCGGAATGGCCAGGAACAGCAGCAGCGCGCCCCAGATCAGACCACGGTGCAGGGCCTGCTGGTGTTCCATGGCGTGCCACAGGTACTTGTGGGCATAGGTCAACAGGAAGGCGATCGTCACCAGGGGGATGATGGTCAGCCACGCCATGCCGAGGATGGCATTCGCCGCATAAAAATGCGAGGTGTACAGCACGTTGATGGTCAACAGCGGTCCCACCCCGAGAACTACAGCGAGGCTCTTGTTGACCGAAATCGTCTCGGCCAAGCGATAGGCCACGGTAGCATACGCTGGCTCGCGACGCCCCCGCCACTGAAATAAGGCAGTCAGGAAGGTGCTGCCGACCAGCAAATTGACGAACAGGATGTGCAACACGAAGGAACCGATGAGCAGACCAACCAGGAGCCACTCGGGCGCGGGCAGTGCCAAGGGCAGATCGTGCGGAACGGGAAGTGAATCCATGTCAGTTGCCTCCTTCCTGCCGCGCCACCACCGCAGCCACCGGTGGTCTCTTCCATCGTTGCTGCTCAATCAGCCACGCCGCCAAAGCTTCCCGCTCGCTGTGGTTCCCAGGGAATGGCGGCATGAACGAACGCGCGTTCTGCATGGTCCCGAGGTAGGTCACTACGGTGTCGGCATGCCACGGTTCGCGTCCGTAAAGCGCCGTGAAGCGATCCAGGACGCTATTCACCCCCTCCACCGTATGGCACTTGGCGCAGGTGAGCTGGAAGACCGCAGCACCGGCTTGGACCCGATTGCCCGCGGTGACGGACCCGATCTCGGCATAGGCGCTATGCGGCAGAACTCCCTCGCGATTCAGCAGCGGATAATCCACCATGCGGTAGCCATTCGCGTACATGTATCCGCCAATAATCCACGGCTTGCGCAGGAATTCTCGGGTGCGCTCAAATGACGCGGTGAGGATGATCGCCGCCACAACCGCGAGCAGCACACCCCACCGAGGCGTATGGCGCGGCGCCCACCACAGCGTGAAGACGGACCACACCACCACCGCCAAGCACCCACCTAAGAATGCAACCAGGATCGCCTGATCACCGGCATGCGCCATTCCGCCCAAGGCGGTTCCGAGGTTGGCGTAGAAACTGCGCGGAACCGCGCTGAGATACCACGATCCGGCCACTGCTGTGGGCACCAGCCACCAGCAGGTCCACCGTCCGGTCAAACGCAGGGCCTGCAGCCGGATCTCTGAGTCACGCGTGAAGAAGGGAATCAACGCGGCAACCAAGACTCCAGCCAACACCATCGCGAGCGGCGTCCGGAAGGCGAGCTGAGGCAGGTACAGCGGGTTCAGGATCCCGCTCAAGAAGGACGGCGTCTTGAGCCAATCCCCTGGATCCATCATGAAGCCCAAAATGGCAGTGATGAGCGCCATGGTCACCCACGACATGATCGCCAAGGCGAGGCCAAGCCGCAGATGCTCGCGCTTTCGGGCACTGCCCCAACGTTCCCAAGTCAGGTAGTACGCCAGAATCAGGACCACCTCGCTGACGAAGACGAGCCATTCGGCGAACCACGCCCAATAGAAGACGCGTATCAGGCTGCCGATGGCAGCCGGGTTCACCACCGCCGTGGTGAACCAGATGCCCACCCCGGTGAGCGCACCGATCGTGGTGGTGATCAGAAAAAACATGAACATCAAACGGCGGGCCAGCTCGTCGAAGGCTTGCCGCCGTAGCGGATCGTTTTGCCTGGATCCGTGCAATTCGAGGTAGAGGACGAGGGGGATGCCCCCCACTGCCATCGCATGGTTGATCAGGACGTGGAGGATGGCAACGATTGCGATGAGCAATCGATCACCGAAAAAATCGAGGTGAAAGATGGGGAAATCCATGGGTATTCCCAAGGCGAGCCCCGGCTACGCATCCCGCCAGGAGGCAGGGTCAAACAACGCGGTCATGCCACGCCGGGAATTCGGCGGATGCGTATTGACGATGGCGGCATGGCCACGCGCAGCCGCTGACAGCGGCTGCGGTGGTCAACCCTGGGGCGGCGGTACCGGGGGCTGATCGCCCACATCCGGCGGCAACCGCCAATCAACCAGGCAACTACGCCGGGTGTGGACCGGAGCAGACGCTGGCAGGATGAGATCCATGGCGACGGACAGGTCCGGCTTCGGGATCGCTTTCATCGTCGCGGGTGCGTTGGTCCGACCTCCATCTTCCAGGTTTTGATCGGTCCGGAGCACGGCAATTACACGGCAAATTCGGCAGGGCGTGGCAGGCGCCACAGCGCGTTGGAGCGCCTGAGCGACCGACATCCGACCGAGATTATCGACAAACATCCCACCCCAGGCCAGGACCTGCAATCCTGCCGAATGTCCGCTGATGAGCAGCAAGCTCATGAGTAAGGCGAGATGTCGACGATGCGGCTTCATCGAGTGGGGCGGATCCGATTGATCGTGAAAGCCAAAGTAGGCTTCATTGAGCGGGAGTCTTAGACTGGTCCCTGACTACGCCGACCTCCCCTGCCACGATCGACGGAGCTGAAGCACCGTCTGGGGAAGTGGATCCCGACGACATTGCCAAAAGGGCGAGAATGCGCAGGAATATCAGGAGTGGACTACACCGCTGAGGAAGGGACGGCGAAAGACGACCAGGAGCCATGGGCTGCCCCGGGAACGTCGTCGGTAAGCTCAGGCCCTGCGGGGCGGCGGAAGTTCGGGAGCCACCACCGGCGCTCTAGGCATCCGCTGGTCAACCGGGAACGGTTGACGGGTATATTCGCTCCACCCATGCACGAGCACTGCGACCACTGGCTGCACCAGATCGATCTTCATGGTCTTCTTCATCGACGGCGAGGGATCTCGTGCGGCATCCCCCTGCCGCTCAAGTGCGACAACCACGCGGCACATCTGGCAGGGCCGCTTGCCACTGAAGGTGCTCTCAACCGCTGCTGGAAGCCCCTGCTCCACGGTTCTTGTTGCGACCATGCCAACCCAGGCCACCACCTGCAGGCATGCGGCATTGCCCAGCAGCAATGCGAAGCACAGAATCACAGTGGTTATGGTGGGTGGGCGCACGGCTCTAAGAATCATGTCGACGGAATACCCAGCGACAAGCTGCTGTGTATCGCCCAGAGTTCCACCGGAATCTCCCACCCCGATTTTACGGAGGGTGAGCAACTTTCATTCCATCGTGGTTCAGATCCGTCCTTTCCAGGTCACGTCTGGGAAGGTCGGGTCAGGCAGGG
>JBILBP010000007.1:0-23664 GCA_044353645.1 Planctomycetota bacterium
CGTATCTTGGTCGCGACCACGCCCTGGGCGAGATCGATCCGGCGCGCCTCAACGTCAATGGCGGGGCCATCGCGCTCGGCCATCCGGTAGGCGCCACTGGGGCGCGCCTGGTGCTCACCGGCTTGAAAGAATTGAAGCGGCGCGGCGGCGGCCGGTGTTTGGCGACCTTGTGTATCGGCGGCGGCCAAGGGGCCGCGTTTGCACTCGAGTCCGAGTAGATGGATTGCATCCACAGCTACGGACGGGGGTAACCCGCCCAGAAGGAGTCGGTCATGTCTGCCTTCACCGTGACCATGGTCGATGGCACCGCCCATCTCGTCTTCGATCTCCCCGGCGAGAAAGTGAACAAGTTCACGGCCGCGGTCATGGATGAACTCGATGGCCTCATTGCCGGCTTCGAACGCCGCGACGACCTTAAGCTTATCGTCATCAGCAGCGGCAAACCCGACATGTTCATCGCCGGCGCCGATATCGCCGAGATCAAAGGTTTGACCACCGTCGAGCAAGCGCTGACGAAAGCCCGTCGTGGCCAGGATGTGTTCGAACGCCTGGCGAATCTCGCGATCTCCAAGCACATCCCGATCGTAGCAGTGATCGATGGCCCGTGCCTGGGCGGGGGCATGGAACTGGCCCTGGCCTGCACCCATCGGGTGGTCACCGATGCCGAGAAGACCAAGCTCGGCTTGCCCGAAGTCACCCTCGGCATTATTCCCGGATGGGGCGGTACGCAGCGCCTGCCCAGGCTGGTCGGTCTTCCCATCGCTGTCGATCTGATCCTCAGCGGACGTCAGGTGCCGGGGGCCAAGGCAATGAAGTTGGGCCTCGCCGATGCCTGTCTGGCAAGGGCATTTTTGGCTGATGATCTGCCGCGTTTCCTGAAGAAGCTGACGAGCTTCGAGCGTCGCCCGCTGCCGCGCGCGGTGCGCCTGATGCAGGTTCCCGGGGTCCGCGGGCTGGTTTTGCGCGCGGCGCACAAGGAGGTCATGCGCAAGACCCACGGCCTGATGCCGGCACCGCTGGGGGCGATCGAGGTCCTACGCCGGACCACGCCGGGCATGCCCATGGCCAACGGCCTGGCGGTGGAGGCCGAGGTCTTCAGTCAGCTGGCGGTGACGTCTGCCTGCCACAATCTCGTTGATGCCTTCTTCGCCAATGAGGACGTCAAGAAGTCCGCCGGTCGCCCGGCGCATCCGGTGACCAACGCCGCGGTCTTGGGGGCCGGCATCATGGGGGGCGGTATCGCTTGGGCCTTCGCCGCCGCTGGCATTCCGGTGCGCATGAAGGACCTGCAATGGGAGGCCGTGGCCAAAGGTCTGCAGCAGGCGGCGACCTACGACGCGGCGCTGATGAAACTCCGCAAGCTGACTCCTGGCGAGCATTCCCTGCGTATGCACCGCATCGCCGGGACCCTCGATTTCACTGCCTTCGAACGTCTCGACCTGGTCGTCGAGGCGGTGGTCGAGGATCTTGCGATCAAGCGCACGGTGTTGGCCGGCTGCGAGAAGTTCGTGCGCCCTGACTGCATCCTCGCGACCAATACCAGCTCCTTGTCGGTCGCCGACATGGCGGCGGCCCTGAGCCACCCCGAACGCTTCGTGGGCATGCATTTCTTCAATCCGGTGAATCGCATGCCTTTGGTCGAGATCATCGCCGGTCCGGCTTCGTCACCGGAAGCGGTGCAGCTGGCGGCGGCCACCGCTCGGGCCCTGGGCAAGACCGTGGTCGTGGTCCGCGATTGTCCGGGCTTCCTGGTGAACCGGATCCTGCTGCCCTATCTCAACGAAGCTGCGCGTACCGTCGAAGATGGCGCCGGCATCGAGCAGGTCGAGCGCGTCATCAACCATTTCGGTATGCCCATGGGGCCCTTCACCCTTACCGATGAAGTGGGAATCGATGTTGGTTACAAGGTCGCGAAGATCCTGCATCACGGCTATGGCGAGCGCCACGCGGTCGCCGATCTGCTGCGCTGCCTGCATGAGGACCTGCATCTGAAAGGCACCAAGGGCGGACGCGGCTTCTTCGTCCATGCCGGGCGCCAGATCCTGTCTAATCCGCAGATCGAGCAGGCCGTGCGCAGTGTGCAGTCGGCGCAGAAGCGCACGCCGCACGCCCTCAGCGATGGCGAGATTCTCGACCGCTGTCTGCTGACCATGATCAACGAATCGGCGCGCTGCCTCGAGGAGGGCGTGGTCGCCAAGGCCGCTCATCTCGATCTGGCGATGCTCATGGGTACCGGCTTCCCGCCGAGCCGCGGCGGGCCCTTGCACTACGCGCAGAGCCTGGGTCTGAAAACGGTGGTCGAGCGCCTCAAACGCCTCGCCGATAACCACGGCCCACGCTTCACGCCGGCGCCTCTGCTGGTCGAGCGGGCGGGCAGCGGGGTGGCCTTGGTGTGAGCTGCCAAGGCCGTTGGAATTGGAGATATTCCACTGGCATTGAAGACCTTTTCGAGGTACTTTGAAAGTGTGGATGAGGCGTGATCAGTGCGATTTGAAACTTAATATTTAGCAGCTCTTTAGCAGCTCTTTTTGCGGACCTCAGCGGAGAACCTGCCATGGCTACCGACCTCGATCCCAACCACCACTCAACTGATCGCAATGCCGATGCCGTACCGGTTATCGATCTTTCGAAGATGAGCGTCGACAAGCGTGCGGCGATGGAGGTCGCCGAATCGGCGCGCGAGGTCCAATGGACCGAGCCGAGCTTCGCCCAGCAGTTGTTCATGGGCACCTTCAACCGTACGCTGGTCGATACTTTTCCGCGGCAGAGTCCCGAGGACGCCGCCGTTGGCGATGCCTTCTGCGCTGAGCTGTCGACGTACCTGACCGCCAACCTCGACGCCGAGGAGGTCGACCAGTCACGGACCATACCCACCAAGGTCATCAGCGATCTCTTCGCCATGGGCGTGTTCGCCATGAAGGTGCCCATGGAATACGGCGGCCTCGGCTTCACCCAGGTCAACTACAACCGCGCCATGATGCTGCTCGCCAGCCACTGCGCCTCGACGGCGGTACTGGTCAGCGCCCATCAATCGATCGGCGTGCCGCAGCCCTTGAAACTGTTCGGCACCGAGGCCCAGAAGAAGAAATATTTCCCGCGCTTCCGCAGCGGCACGATCAGCGCCTTCGCCCTCACCGAGCCCAGCGTCGGCTCCGATCCTTCGAAGATGGCCACCGAGGCGGTACTCACCGCTGATGGCACGCATTACATCATCAACGGTGAAAAACTGTGGTGCACCAATGGTCCGATCGCCGGGCTGATGGTGGTGATGTGCAAGACTGCTCCGAAGATCGTCAATGGCGTCGAGCGGGCGCAGATCACGGCGATGATCGTTGAGGGCGACAGCCCGGGCATCGAGGTCGTGCATCGCTGCGACTTCATGGGTATCCGCGCCATTCAGAACGGCCTGATCCGTTTCCATGATGTGAAGGTGCCGGCAGAGAATGTCCTGTGGGCTCCGGGCAAGGGACTGAAACTGGCGCTGACCACCTTGAACACCGGTCGCCTGACCCTCCCCGCTGCCTGCACCGGGGTCGCCAAGCAGTGCCTGCGCATCGGCCGCGAATGGGGCAGCGAACGCCAGCAGTGGGGCCTGCCCATCGGCACCCATGAGGCCGGCCGAGAAAAGCTCGCCTTCATCGCCAGCCATACCTTGGCCATGGAAGCAGTGACGTGGTTGACCAGCCACTGGGCCGATGATCACGGCAAGGACATCCGCCTGGAAGCGGCGATGGCCAAGCTGTTCTGTAGCGAGGTCGGCTGGCAGGTGGTCGATGTGACCCTGCAGTTGCGCGGCGGACGCGGTTACGAGAAGGGTGGCAGCCTGAAAGCCCGCGGTGAAAAGGGCTATCCGATAGAACGCATGCTGCGCGACATGCGCATCAACCGCATCATCGAAGGCACCACCGACATCATGCACCTCTTCCTGGCGCGTGAGGCCATGGATCCGCATCTCAAGCTCGCCGCTGACATCATCGCCAAGCATACGCCGGTGGGCACCAAGATCAGCGCTGGGGCCAAGCTCGCCGGCTTCTACACCGGCTGGTATGCCAAGCAGTGGTTCAATGCCAGCCTCTGGGAACGTCACGACGACATGGGCATCCTCAGCGGCCATTACCACTACCTGCAGGCGACCGCGCATCGCCTGGCGCGCTCGATCTTCCACGCCATGGGCCTCTACCAAGAGAAGCTCGAACGGAAGCAGGTGCTGCTCGCGCACCTCATGGACATCGGTACCGAATTGTTCGCCATGGCTGCGACCTGTAGCTATGCTATCCACATCGCCGGTGAACGGCATGACAACTCGCCGATGACCTTGGCTGATCAGTTCTGCCGCGAGGCGACCAAGCGCATCGAGAACCACTTCCGCGAGATCGGCAGCGGTGATGGGCGTCTGATGAACCAGGTCGGCAAGGGCGTCCTCGCCGGTGAATTCGCCTGGCTCGAAACCGGCGTGCAGGACCCTGGCTGAGGATCCGTTACACGGCATGGATGGTGGATCAGGCAATTGTCGATGAGGGGGCAGCCATGACCGAGCTCGAATCGCGCTCTGTGCCCGCCGGCGAGCGCGGGGTCCTGCATAGCGATCCGCTGCACACTGGCCCACACTATGTGCGCCGGGCTACCGGCATCTCCTTGTCGCTGATCGAGAAGCTGATCTCCAGCCACATCCGCGTCGAGGGTGCCGACCGGGTTCCGGAGGAGGGACCGATCCTGTTTCTCTGCAACCATTTTACGCGTTTCGAGACCTTCATTGTGCCGTGGCTGCTGGATCGTCACACCAAGCGCTTCGTCCATAACCTTGCCCATCACACCCTGTTCCACGGGCGCTTCGGTGATTATATGCGTGCCATCGGCGCACGCTCGACCAAGGAGGCGGGAATCAAGGATTCGATCATCGGCGATCTGATCACCGGTCATCACGACTGGATCATTTATCCCGAAGGATCGATGATCAAAGACAAGCATGTCTGGCACCACAACCGGTTCCAACTCGATGCTCCCGATCGCCAAGGACCGCCGCATACCGGCTCGGCCTTGATGGCCCTGCAGGCGGCTCTGATCCGTCAGCAGTATCTCGATGCCTGGCGCAAACAGGACAGCGTCGCTCTCGATGATCTCGAAGAACGCTGGAAGTTCACCGGTGCCAATCTGCCACGTTCGCCACTGCGCATCGTGCCCATCACTATCACCTACTACCCCATCCGCCCTGGCGATAATGTCATGGGTCGGCTGGCGCGGCGCTTCCTCAAGAGCGTGCCGACGCAGCTGGCGGAAGAGCTCTCCATCGAGGGCAACTTGCTCCTCGGCGACACCGATATCAGCGTCTATTTCGGCAAGCCGATCGAGGTTCAACCCTGGATCGCCTCGGTGCATGCGGCCCAGGGTACGCCCGGCGCGGATGCGGCCCTGGTGACGGCCAAGGACGGCTTGACCAACCACGTCATGGGCGACATCTACCGCAATGTCACGGTGCATCTCGATCATCTGTTTGCCGCCTGTTTGCGCTACGCCACGCATGAGCGCATCCGCTGCGATGATTTCCATCGCGCGATGTACCTCGCGGCGCGCACGCTGCAGGCTGGTGGTCGCCGCCGGGCGCATCACAGCATTGGCGAGAGCCTGCTGTCGCTGGTCAGTGGCGCGCCCTCGAACGCGCTCGCGAGCGTGCGCGCCCTGGCCATGCATGAAGGACTGCTCTCACTCGACGATGGCTGGTACGTCATCAATCGCCGGGCGGTGGATGCCGCCCATCAATTCCATGATGTGCGGGTCAAGAATACCCTGGCAGTGATCGCCAATGAATTGGAGCCGCTGCGCGAAGCGGTGAAGGCTGTGCGCGAAGCCATCTCCCTGCCGCGTGCGCGGCTGCATGAACGCGTCGCGACCCTGCTGCACCAGGAGGATCTCGGCGAATTCCAGCGCGACTATGCTCAAGCTCAGGCCCAGCGAGCTGGGGCTCTACCCGCGACCGCGATGCTGCCCGCCGAGATCGGTCGCCCATTTCGCCTGAATTCCCTGGATACCGAGGTGCGCCAGCCCTTCGGCGTGGTGCTGTGCCACGGCTATCTCGCGGCACCGGCAGAAATCCGCGAGCTGGCTGAGCACCTGGTCGCCGCCGGCCACCACGTCTATGGCGCGAGATTGTCCGGCCATGGTACGGATCCTTCGCAGCTGGCCTTGACCAAGCGCGATGATTGGCGCTTCTCGTTGGAGCGCGCCATTGCCGCCATGCGTTCGGCCTGTGATCAGGTGGTGGTGGTCGGATTCTCGACCGGCGGTCTGCTGGCCATCGATGCCGCCGCACGGCTGCCGGGCATCGTTGGGGTGGTGGCGATCAATGCGCCATTGCATCTCCGGGATCGCGCCAGTCACTTGGCACCGGTGGTCAATGCCTGGAATGGCGTTGCCCACGCCCTGCACCTTGATCGCTTGGCATGGACCGAGGTCGCCAGCGAGCCGGAATGGCCGGACGTCAACTACCGTCGCAACCCGGTGTCCGGTCTGCATGAGCTGGAACGCTTGATAGCGGATATCCGTCTCCTCGCGCCGCAGGTCTGGGTACCGACTCTCGTGGTCCAGGCCGACGATGATCCGGTGGTCGTAGCGGCGAGCGCGGAAGAGCTCTATGGCCTGCTTGGCAGCGCCGAGAAATCCGTGCAGCGGCTGAAATTGAATCATCACGTCATCGTTCGCGGCGAAGGTAGCCAGCAGGTGGCGCGGATGATCACCGACTTCCTCGCAGGATTGGCCCGCCATTGGTAGCGTGTAGCCTAAGGCCATGTTCCACTACTCCATGACGGTCCTTCTCAACCACACGGACTGCTATGGCATCATCTTTTTCGCCAATCAGCCGATCTTCTGCCATGCCGCCTTTCAAGCCTGGCTCGAACATGTCGGTATGCCGCTGGCTCCTGACCGCAGCACGGCCAGCGAGCTGATGGTGATCGTGCGTTGCGAAAGCGACTACCAGGCGCCGGTGCGTCTGGGTGACCGTCTGACCATCGCCTATCGGGTAGAGCGCATCGGTACGACCTCGGTGACCAATCGCTTCCTCATCACCAATCAGCACGGTGTCCAGGTCGGCGATGTGCGCACCGTCCATGTGCAGATCAATGCCCGCACCAGCGCCAAGATCCCGCTGACGCCGGCTTGGCGCGCGGCCCTGACGTCGAATCTCGGCGAGTAAACCCCGTGCGCAGGTGCGACTTCAATTTTAGCGCAAAAAAAGCAGAAATCAGTGTTGTCATGATTCGCCCAGAAGTCTTGGAAGGGGGCAGCCGAAGCATCGCGATGGACAAACATCGGCTTCGTTGCGCAGGGAAGTTGGCGCTGGACGAAGCTGGGGCTCTCAACATACTCCTTCCCCTCATCGGGGCGTAGCTCAGCTTGGCTAGAGCGTCTGGTTTGGGACCAGAAGGTCGCAGGTTCGAATCCTGTCGCCCCGACCAATAAAAAGACCTGCCGCGAGGCAGGTCTTTTTATTGGTCGGGGCGACGGTTTCGCAGCTGCGACGTCGCCCCACCGGGACCAGAAGGCGAGGATGGGTAACGCGCAGCGTTAGGAGGCCACGGGCGTGGCCTCCGGCCCACCGCAGGGATGGCGCCGCCCCGCAGCGCAGCGAGGAGCCAGCAAAGGACCGCAGCACAAGAGAACGATCCATGTGCTGATCCATGACCTACCCGACCACCCGACGGCTGAACAGGTCGATGATTGCAGCGAGGTAGAGCCTCCCTGACCGGTGAAAATAGACGTGAAAGCCGTCACCCTGCGCTGGCTGGGGGCGCTGGTATGGAAGTCCTGCTCCAACAAGTACGGCGCATTGGGGTGGTCAGGGTTCGCATCCGCCGCTCGCACGAACCGTCACCCCTGGAGCTCGCGAATCCCGGCTTCGCACATCAAACACTCCACACGCTTTCGACCGACCAGGACGCCTTCCGCTTGCAAATGCCGGTGGATCCTCGGAGTGTCGAAGAGTTCTCGGTGTTCATCATGGATCGCCTTGATCTTCACCGACGAGGGACGATCAGCCGACCGCGGGGCGGGTCCGACCATCGCGTTAGCGGAAGTGGCCATGCCTGGACACCTTGAGGATCCGACCCATGACGTTGAGGTGCCATAGGGCACGGCGGGCCTCTATGAACTGCTACTTCACCAGCGCTCCTTCACGAAGAATCTGTCGCCTTTCAAAAATATCCCGCTCCTCCTGAAGGGTTCGGCGCCCACGTTGACGGGCCGCCAGGCGGGCCTCGACCTCAGTGGGGACACCGTGGCCCCGGAAGGTCTCAGGCCCATCACGTTCAGCGCTCTTCGCCCAGGATCGAAGCATGGACTCGTCGATGCCAAGGTCAGCGGCAGCTTGGCGGAAGGTCATTCAGGGTCGTCTGGCCAAAGCTACGGCCTGGGATCTCAACTCTCTTGGTGGAACTCTTCCGGACTGTGGGCTCGGTGTGGTTGTTGCCAGGGGGGGAGTGGGCATAGTCGACTTTCTATGAATAGTTCCCTGTTTATCAGGAGATCAAGCAGACCGGGGGCGGATCACTTTCTTCCGGAAATCTATCCTTGGGTGGACATAGAGAGCATGTAGGAGTCCTCGCAAATGGATTTTAACCCCGGCGGAACCGCTACGGATGTCGATGATGCCACCTTGGTCCAGACCTGGGCTGGTGGCGATGAGCAGGGCTATGCGGCCCTGGTCACTCGCTATGCGCCCATGGTCTATAGCCGCTGCCGCCGCGCTTTGGGTGCGGTGGACGCGGAGGATGCCACCCAGGCGGTATTTTTGGTGCTTTTGCGTAAGCGGGCCCAGGCCAGCGCCAGTCCGGCTTTGGCTGCCTGGTTGCTGACCGTGGCCAAATTGGTGGTTCGAAACGCCGTGCGTGATCGTCAACGACGAGGTCATTCCGAATCCTTGGTTTCACTCTCGTTGCCCGCATCAGAGGGTCCGGATATGGACGATCTTCAAGAGCACCTCGACGCGTGTCTGGCAGACTTGCCAACCACCGAACGGGACGCAGTGCGCTTGCACCACCTCGCCGGGCATACCCTGGCCGAGGTCGCACAGTACACCGGTACCTCGATCAGCACCGTGCACGACCGCATCAAACGCGGCCTTGAGCGTCTGCGGACATCGTTGGCCAAACGCGGCGTACGTGATGTCAGTCTGGTGGCCGTGCTGGGGTGCTTCATGGCGCAAGCTTCGGCCAATGAGGTGCCGGCCCGGTTGATCCTCCATTTGCGTGATCTGGCTCCTGCGGCTACGGGTGTAGCAGCGACCGCTGTGCCCTCGGCCCAAGCTCAGCGCTGGTCGAATCTGGGATTATCCTTCATGTCACAATGCACTCTCATATCCCTCGGTCTGTTGGCCGTCGGTGGCTCGATGTGGTTAGCGGCGACGTTGAGCGCTGCCGATCATCCTGGGGTGACGACGCTTCCTCCGCGGCCAACGTCAGAACCAGTGGTCGTTTCGCCGCCTGTGGTGCCGACACCCGGATTATCTGACCTAGCACACGGTGGTCCGGGGATAGACCAGGCTTCGGGATGGCTAGTTTTGCGGGTTAACGACGGTGCCCGGTTGGCGGCGCGCTTGCGTCAGCAGCCAGAATGTAAGCTCATGGATGCTACGGAATGGATCAATAATGTATCTTCCCTGCGGAACTGCGTAATCGCGGCTGGTGGTAAGATTAATCCCTTGGAGTCTGTGAATGCGGCTGGTTATAAGATTCCCATGGAGTCTGCGAATGATTTTTGGAAGAATATAACGGAAGCGCCGAGGTTTTTCTCACTTCTGTCTAATATAAATCTTTTCGGCCGTCTCGAATGCAGCGATGAGCAATCGTGGCTGCTGCGTGAAATTCGTACTCGTTCCAGAGCTCAGGTACCAGCAGATCAACCGAGTGCGGATTTCTTCAGGAAGGTGGTTATCCTCGGTGCGACCGCATCCGTGACCCAGCAATCGACGCTGCCAGGATGGCCGCGCCTCGAGCATTTCCAGCCTTTGTGGCAGGAGCCAGTCAATCCGGAAGCAGATGTTGAAATCCGCTATCTGATAGACCCAGGTCTGTCTGGTCAGCCCACCGCACAGACGTTCTATGGAGCGATGACCGTGACGGAGTCAGGGCTGCATCTGACTTGGCAGCAACCACGGATGAATCATTCCGACGGACAAAAGGCTACGTTAACCAGTTTCGTCGATCGTCAGTGCTTTGCGCAGCTTCCTGCGAACGCCCTGGGAGCGCTTGCTGTGTCCTTGCGTCCCCGGGAATTCCAGGAATCTGATCTTCGGAAATCCATATACTACTCGGCTGACGTGGAAAAAGCTGGAAAAAATGGATCGTTCAGAGTCGAATTCGATGGAAAGAGTTTTCTTTCCCGCCTCGGCGTCAATCAGCAGCTGATGACCAAGCTGTCGGCGATCGCCACTGCCCTGGATGAGGTGAATGGTCATCTGGTCGCGTGGGCTGAACCGGGGATCGGGCTGCCGATCCTGACGGTGGAAGCAGACCTGCCGCAGGCGGTAGCGGAATGGATGATCACCGAATTGGGATTGGCCCGTCAGACCGATGGCACGGTGCTGCTATCTTCGTCTATGTTGATGTGGACCATGGGTTGGAACGCAGGTCGTCTGATCATCACCACCAACCCCGGAGGTATCAAGGCCGTACGGCATGATGGCGGATTCACCGAACAAGCGGAGGTGAAGCGTGCGTTGGCTGCGATGCCGAAGAATCCCTCCAGCGTCTGTGCCGTCTTGAGTCCCAGCGCGTTGATGACCCAATGCATCCCATTCATGGCCATGGGGAAAGACGATCCCAAAGATCCTCAGCGCTTCATCGACTATCAGCGCCAGCTTGCGGCATCGAAAGCAAACTCCTACCTGACCATCGCCCGGGGCGACAACGGTCTCATCCTCGATGCCAACGGCATTTTTGCCATTTTCTCGGGAATAGTGCTAGCCGGCCAAGTCCAAAAGATTCTGCATCCACCGCAGGCTGCGAATTGAACTTACACGTGTTCTCATGTACGTGCACTTCAACGGGAGTGAGATGACTCTACCTCTCCGCCATCATCAATCTGTTCAGTCGTCGGCCCCTTTAGAAATCATTATAAGAAATGATTACCTAATTCCCCTCATTGCTCTCGTCTTCACACATCATGCACCCAAGGAATATCCATGTCTCTAAGTCGTTCATTCTCCACTCACGGTAGTCTCCTGGCGATGCTCGCCACGCTCGCGGTGCTGTCCGGCTGCAAGGATGACTGGCGCCATAAATCCCTCTCCGAGGAAGGCTCGGGGTCAAGCCAGATCGCCATAATCGACATTAATGGCCCGATCTCTTTCGCCTCAAAAGGATTGCTGGAAGGGGGACAAGACGGGGCCTCGGCTATTTGCCGGCGTCTACGCATGGCCGAATGCGACGATGATGTCAAAGGCGTGATCCTCTCCCTGAACACGCCGGGTGGGGACGTGGTCGCCAGCGATGCCATCGCCCAGGGCGTGCGGGCGGTGCGGGCCAAGGGCAAGCCGGTAGTGGCCTTGCAGACCAGCGTCAGCGCCTCGGGCGGCTACTACATTGCCTGCGCTGCTGATCGGATCCTGTGTGGAAAGGGAACCATCACCGGCTCCATCGGCGTCATCATGGTGACTCCCGAGGTCCATGACCTGGCCTCCAAGATCGGTGTTTCCATGAACGTGATCACCAGTGGCCCGCACAAGGATTCTGGCTCCCCGTTCAAAACCATGAGCGAGGAGGAACGCGCCCTCTTCCAGGGCATGATCAACCAGGTCTACGGCCAGTTCCTGGCGGTGGTGGTGGACGGGCGCAAGGGCCGCGGGCCGGTCCCGGCTGCGGCGGATCAGGCCATGGCCTACCTCAAACCCCTCGCCGACGGCAGGGTGTTCACCGGCGAAGACGCGGTGGCGAACGGCCTCGCGGATGTGATCGGGCATCTCCCCGAAGCCATCGACCAGGTGAAGACGCTGGCGAAGCTCGATGAGGTCACGGTCTTCCGCTATGAAGAGAACCGTGTCATCTTCGGCATCATCGCCGAGAACCAGAACAAGCCCATGCAGGTGACTAACGGCATCCACATCGATGCGGGATCCCTGCTCGGCAGCCGCCATCCGACCATGTCCTTTCTCTGGCAGGGCTACTGATCGTAGTCGCGAAACAATCCCTCCACTTCGGATGGGATCTATGAAGCAGAGCACGGACAAAGAAGCTGCTCCGGCCGCATCGCCCGCATCCGCTGCTACACCGCCGCGGATCCGGTCTTCTTCGATTTGACCGCTTCGCGGGAGGGTAGCTGGCCCAGCGATCTCCTGCGTGGCTATCGTCCCGTCCATATCGTTGCCGATGTCTATGGCGGGCAAGTCCACCTGCTCACTGGCGGTGGCGGCATCGCTACCGAGATCATCTGCTGGGCGAACGCGCGCAGGCCCTTCCACCAACGCCTCGACGATGCTCCCGGTGCCCGATCGTACCTGGAGCTCATCCAGGCCCTCTATCACATCGATCACATCGATCACATCGATCGCATCGATCGCGTCGTGGCCATCGTCGCGCAGAGCTTGCACCGCGATCCGGTCACCGAACGCACCCGACTGGGCCAGCAGGAGGCTCCGTTCCTGCTGGCCGACATCCGCGCTCGTACCGACGCAATGATCGCCACCGAGCCCGTCGAATCACCCATCGCCGTCGGGCGCAAGAACGGCCTCACCGTCGCCGGCGAGAACGGCGGAACCTGGGCCGCCACTGTCCTGGCCATCTACCAGTCCTGCCGGCTTCAAGGCGCGTACTCACCGCCAGGAGCTGCTGTGGCGTTACCAATCGACGAGATAGATGAACCGTCGGATGCGATTTACCCCGTTCCCTGATTTTAAATGATTCAATAGGAAAGGATGTCGCCGCTTCAGCGAAGACTGCGACGATGGATACCGTTTTTAAGTTCTGGCAGTTACCCGACCAATGAAAAGACCTGCCGCGAGGCAGGTCTTTTCATTGGTCGGGGCGACGGTTTCGCAGCTGCGACGTCCTTCCACCGGGACCACAAGGCTTGACCTGCCGAATCCCAGCCCTGTTCGATAGCATGGCGTCCTATGGCACGCACCGTTGAACGCTCAATTCCCTCGACATGCTCCGCTCTTGTGAAGCTGTGGACCGCACATCTCGGCAAGGAAGTGGCGTCGTTCGCTCTTTGGCAAACGACGGTGCTGGCCTTGATAGGCCGAAAGACAAGAAATCGTTGTCGCATGATCGGCAGAGCTTCGGGATTGCTCATTCTCACCCTTGCTCTCATCGCCCAGGTGTTGACTGGCGCTACGGGTCGAGGGGCTTGGCCGTGCATCTGTGCGTCGAAGGCCGCTGCGGGCTTTGACCTCACATCCTGCTGTGCCACCGAGACCGGAGCCGGGCATGGAGACACTCAGCCAGCAGCTCCCCAGGGATGTCGTAACTGCGTGATGGTCCCGGAAACCGATTTCGCCATCGGCTTGAGCAGCGTATTGCCAAGCGCTTCGTCAGCGGTCGTCCTTCTCAGGTCGCGTAGCCTGCTGGCCGGCATTTCCCGGCCAGCGGTTGCCCGTGTATCCTTGTGCTGGCGACATGAGCGACCCCCACCGGATCCGTATTTGCGCAATCTGCGCTCGGTGGTCCTCATCTGCTGAGGTGACCCGCGCCGGAGGTTTAAACCGTCTAGCGTCCGTCCACCTGTACCGAACCTGGCGCTTCCGCGTCGGATCGCTATTAATCCGTCTTGGAATCCCGAATGGGTATCGTTTTGCGTTCCGTGGCCCGCCACGCACCAACCTACCTCACCTTTGCCGCCCTCATCGGCCTCTTTGGGTGGGGACACCGCACGGGGTGGCGACTGGCCAAGCCGGTCGATGCCCCGTATGCGGCCACCGATGCATGGTGTTCTGAACATCATGTCGGCGAGGATGTATGCATCCTCTGCCGTAGGAGCCTCGGCGCCGAGCTCGCGGCCAAGGAACCAGCACATCACCGGGCACCCGGGGAGAAGCCCCGTTTCGCTCAGGTCGCGTCAACTGATGTGCTGACGAGGATCGGCATCGGGGTCGAGGCGGTGGTATTCGACCGCCTAGCACCGCGCGTGCGTGTGGCGGGCGAGACCATCTACCCTCCACAATCGGTTGCCCGCCTGAGCACCCTGAGCGATGGCCTTGTGCGGGAGGTGCTGGTGCAGGTCGGTACGACCGTGCATGCTGGAGCTCTGCTCGCCGTGGTCGAAGCAGCCGATGTCGGCAGAGCCAAATCGGCGCTGATGTTGGCGGTGACCCAACTCGACTTGGCACAGGCGAACGCCAAGCGAGCACGGATCACCGCTGCCGCCGGAATCCGCTCACAGGCCGAGTTGGAAGACATCGAAGCCCGGCTACGCAGTGCGGGAGTCGCCCTGTTCGATGCCGAGCAGGCGCTACGCAATCTTGGTTTTGCGTTCGCGACCGCCAACCTGATCGGCGTGGATGCGGCAACGCTGGCCGAGAAGTTGCGGCGCCTGGGCCTGCCTGAGGCGTTTGATGATCGTGGTTCGGCAAACCTGCTGCCATTGCGGGCACCCAGGGCAGGGATGGTGACCGAGATCCTCGCCGTCGCCGGGGAAGCGATCGAAGCCTACGCGCCATTGGTGATCGTCGCTGATACGACCACCCTTTGGGCATCGCTCCCCGTCACCGTCGAGCAGATTCCGCTGATCGCCATCGGTCAGAGCGTCGCCTTCTCGACCGAAGCCGAAAGTCCGGTGGACGGCACGGTGGTCGCCATCGCCCAGGCAGCCGATCCCAGGAGCCGGTTAGTGACGGTGTGGGCCACATTGCCCAATCCCGACCAGCGCCTGCGCGTCGGAGCTTTCGGTAACGCGACCATCACCACCGGGGCGCCGGTGGCCTCCGCTGTGATTCCCTCAGGGGCGATCCAATACGACGGCGACCAAGCCTACGTCTTTGTGCGCCGCACTGAGACGATCTTCCGGGGACTGCCGGTAAAAATCTTGGCAGGCAATGGCGGCATGATCGCGGTCGACCGCCTGATGGAGGGTGACACGATCGCCGTCTCGGGGACCAGTACCCTCTTTTCGATCGCCTTCCTGGAGCGCATGGGCGCTGGCTGCTGCGCGGTGGAGTGAGCCATGCTCAACGCCATCATCGACTGGTCGCTGCGCCATCGCGTGGCCGTCATTTGTCTGACTCTGGTCGCGGTATGTGCCGGCTTGCTTGCCCTGCGTCGACTCGACATCGACGCTTTTCCGGACACCACGCCGGTCCAGGTACAGGTCAACACCGTCGCCCCGGCCCTCGGACCCGAGGAGGTCGAACGTCAGATCACCAGCCAGGTTGAACAGGCAATCGGAGGACTGCCGAAGGTCTCGGGTGTGCGTTCGATCAGCAAATTCGGGCTCTCGCAGGTCGTGGTGACCTTCGTCGACGGCACCGACATCTGGTTCGCGCGCCAACTCATCGCCGAGCGTCTCGCCACGGTCGAGCTGCCGGTGGGGATCGGTCGTCCGGAACCGGGGCCGGTGGCCACCGGTCTAGGCGAGATCTTCCATTATGTGGTTCGCAGCCGCAGTGGTGATCCTAGCGCCGCCCGCACCGTGCAGGACTGGGTACTGAAGCCGGCATTGCAGGCGGTGCCAGGGGTAGCCGAGGTCAATGCCTGGGGTGGCTATGAGAAGCAGTACGAGATCCGCATCGATCCCGAGCGTCTCATCGCTCGTGGCCTAACCCTTGATGCCGTGCTCGGGCAGGTGCGCGCGGGCAACGTCAACGTCGGTGGTGGCGTGGTGCAGCGCGGCGGAGCGACCCTGGTCGTCCAGGGGCTGGGGCGGGTGTCGAACGAAGCCGAGATCGGCGCCATGGTCATCGCCGCCCAGGCCGGAGTTCCCGTCCATCTGCGCGATGTCGCGGAGATCGCTATCGGGCATGAGATCCGTCGCGGCGCGGTGACTGCGGATGGTCGTGGCGAGGCGGTACTCGGGCTGGGTTTCCTGCTCATGGGCGAGAACCCGGGCGACGTCACCCGACGACTCAAGGCCAAACTCGCAGAACTGCGACCCTTCCTGCCGACAGACATCGAGGTCGAGGTTGTCTACGACCGCACTGAGCTCATTGATCACGTCATCGACACCGTGCGTCGTAACCTTTTCGAGGGAGGATTGCTGGTCATCGCGGTACTGTTCGCCTTTCTCGGCAACCTGCGTGCTGGCTTGATCGTCGCCCTGGCGATCCCGCTCTCGATGATGATCGCCTTCGACGGCATGCTGCGTTTCGGTATCAGCGCCAGCCTGCTCTCTCTTGGCGCCATCGATTTCGGGCTCGTGGTCGATTCGTCGGTGATCATGGTCGAGAATGCGGTGCGGCGGCTCAACGATCCCCGTGCACGCGGCCGCAGCACCCTCGAGGTAGTCCGTGACGCGGCGCTAGAAGTACGCAAGCCGACCATGTTCGGCGAGTTGATCATCATTATGGTCTATCTGCCGATCCTCACCCTCGAAGGAATCGAGGGGAAGCTGTTCCAACCGATGGCGCTGACCGTGGTCTTCGCCTTGGTCGGCTCGATGATCCTATCGCTGACGCTGATGCCGGTCCTCGCCAGTTGGTGCCTGCAGGGCAGCTCTCAGCACGTACGGGATCCATGGCTGGTGCGCGCAGCAACGTGGATCTACGCTCCCTGCCTGCGCATCGCCCTGCGCTATCGCCTGGCGACGCTCGGCGTGGTCTGCGCCGCCGTGCTGATTGCGGTGATGCTCTTCCGCGGTCTGGGCGCGGAGTTCATCCCACGCATGTCCGAAGGTGGCATCGTCGCCAACATCGTGCGTCTGCCGGGCACCAGCCTGGCCGAATCGATCGCAGCGAACACTCGGATCGAGCGGCTGCTGCTGAACCGCTTCCCGGACGAGGTGCGCCACGTCTGGAGCCGTACCGGCACTGCCGAGGTGGCCACCGATCCGATGGGCATCGAACTCACGGATGTATTCGTGTCGTTCAAGTCCCGCGAGGGATGGACCCGGGCAAAGACCCAGGCTGAATTGACTGATCACCTTGCTGAACTCCTGCGCGACCTGCCCGGACAGAGCGTGGTGATGACCCAGCCGATCGAAATGCGGATCAACGAGATGGTCAGCGGCGCCCGCGGCGACGTGGCGATCAAACTGTTCGGTGACGACCTCGACCTGTTGCGCGAAAAAGCGGCTAAGATCGAGGTGGCGCTCTATGGTGTCGATGGCTCGCGCGGCATCAGCGTCGAACAGACCACCGGCCAGCCCTCGTTGCGGGTACGCGCAGACCCCGAAGCGCTCGCCCGCTTTGGCATCCCTTCTGGTGAGGTCATGCACCTGGTGGAGATCATCGGCGGCGTGCACCTGGGCGAGATCGCCGACGGGCAGATGCGCTTCCCGCTGGTCGCTCGGCTTCCTGCCGCCATCTGCGACGACTCCGAGCGGTTGGCCGGCATCCCGATCCTTGCCGCCGGAGGTGAGCGGCTGCCGCTCTCGGCGGTGGCCTCGATCACCGCCACCCAGGAGCCGTTGACCATCACCCGCGAATGGGGCCAGCGTTGCATCGTCATCCAGTCCAACGTCCATGGGCGCGATGTGGCGTCGTTCGTCGCCGATGCCCAAGCGGCCATCGCCAAGGAAGTCACCCTGCCCCCGGGACGTTGGCGCATCGAATGGGGCGGGCAGTTCGCGAATCTCGAACGCGCCCGCGCCCGCCTTGCCCTGGTCGTGCCGGTCGCGCTACTGTCAATCTTTCTGCTCCTGCGCTGGTCCCTGGGCTCGATTCGCCTCGCGACCCTGGTTTACACGGCGGTTCCGGTAGCTGGAGTAGGCGGCATCGCCGGACTGTGGTTGCGCGGCATGCCGTTCTCTATCTCGGCGGCGGTGGGCTTCATCGCCCTGGCAGGTGTGGCGGTGCTCAACGGCTTGGTGATGGTGACCTTCATTAGCCAGCTCCGCCAGCAGGGCCTGGCGCTCAATGACGCCATCCTCCAGGGCTCGCTCATCCGCCTGCGCCCGGTGTTGATGACCGCACTGGTCGCGGCGCTCGGCTTCCTGCCGATGGCAGTGGCCACCGGCATGGGTGCGGAAGTTCAGCGTCCGCTCGCCACCGTTGTCATCGCCGGGATCATCTCATCGACCTTGCTGACCCTCTTCCTGATCCCGGTGCTCTATGGCTGGTTTGAGCCTAAGATCCGGGCAGGGATCCCACCCGTCGGCACTCCGCCGACCAAACCCGGGCCCACGCCTACGACCCAGGAGACCACATGATCCGTCATCTCACCCTCTGCGCCTTGCTGCTCATCGGTCTCGGCACCCTCTTCACCGAAGAGAAGCCCGCTGTGGCCGGCGAATCGCCTAAGGTCGAACGGCTGAAGCCCGACCAATGGTGCGCCACGCACGACATCCCGAGGAGCGTCGATGCGGCCTGCGACCGTAAGCTGATCCCGGCGCTCAAGAAGGCCAAGGACTGGTGCCCTGAGCACAACATCGCCGAGTCGGTGTGCGTGAAATGCGACCCGTCGGCCAAGACGCGGCTCGATGCGCTTCGTCCGACGGACATGCCCGCCGTAGCCAAGTGAGAGATGCGCGCCTGCCTATGCGCGCCTGCCTATGCGCGCCTGCCGCCGAGCTGAGCCCCGTGTCGCTATCCTGAATGCATCCGTCAACGCGCAGATCATCTCGGTAACCGCCACGCAGTGCAATTCACAGCTGGCGATGCACCAGACCTTATCAACGTGATTCGTCGGTACGTGCGGGGCGAAAATTTACATTCTACGTATATTGCAATAAAAGCGGACATCGGTCCGGACACGCGCACGGACACGCCACTCGCAATTTACCATAAAATACTATTATTCTTGCATGAAACGCTTAAAAGTATCGGATTCAAGTGCGGATATCGGTAAGGACATCCGTATCCCAAAAAAAACCTTGGCGGCGGCCGGCCCCGTCACCTGGAATCATCCCCGGCAGATGACCCCGATGTTGCCGACGCTCAACGAGGCCTGGGCCACCAAAGCTACCAAGTTGGTCCAAGAAGCGACCAAGCTCGACTCGTTACTGCCGTCTTCCACTCGGCAAGTAGTCGCCCCGCTGGTGCGCCAGGTGAACTCGTACTACTCGAACCTGATCGAAGGTCACCGCACGCTCCCAGGCGAAGTCGAAGCCGCGATGCGTCGCGCCGCCTCTGGCCCGAAGAAGGAGAAGGCGCTCGTGATCGAGGCTCTCGCCCATCTGCGGGTACAGAAGATGGTCGACGAGGCGGTCGAGGATCTGCGCTTCCCACCGACCGAAATCGCTGGCGTCTGTCTGCTCCACCAGCTCTTCTTTGACGAATTACCCGAAGATATGACGTGGTCGGAACCCCGTGTCGACGGCTCTCGCGAACGCATCATCCCCGGGAAGTTTCGACTCTCGCCAGTCGTCATCGGTAAGCACATCCCGCCGGCCGCCAGCGACCTCCCCGCGCTCATGGCGGCATTCCATGCGGCCTATGCCCGCCACACCACGCCTACGCCCGAAACGATCGCTAAGATCGCTGCCGCTCACCAGCGCTTCGTCTGGATTCATCCGTTCCTCGACGGCAACGGTCGCGTCGCCCGCCTGATCTCCGACTCGATGTTCACCGCTGCCGGATTGGCTGCCGACGGCCTCTGGCGGATCTCACGCGGTTTCGCGCGGCAGAATGCGGAGTACAAGACGCGCCTTGCCGAGGCTGACCTCGACCGTCAGGGCGACCTCGATGGACGCCACAATCTCTCACAGAGCGGCATGGACCGCTGGTGCGACTTCGTGGTCGAAACCGCCCTCGACCAAGTCGGTTTCATGCGCAGCCTGCTGTCGGTGGAAAAGTTGCCGGCACGGATTCAAGCATGGGCGACCAAGGCTTACCCGTCGCGCACCTCGACCAGGATCGGCTTGCTGCTCGAACGGGTGCTGCGCTACGGCGAAGCAGACCGCAAGACCGTCGTTGATCTGCTGGGGGTCACCGACCGTCATGCCCGACGGCTGATCGCCCAGCTCGAACGGGAGGAGCTGGTCACCGTCACTTCAGCGGGCGCCCTGCGGCCGCGCATCCCGCTGTGGGTGGTGCCATCCTGGTTCCCCGACCTCTATCCCGAGCACGAGCGCGACGGCATGGAAGCGACGAGGATCACTGCCACCACCGAATAATGCCTAGTCACGATTTGGCGATCATGAGTGAAGGTCATCCAACATGCAGAGGTCGATCTCCGCGAACCGTCGGTGAGACCAGGGCGAACCTGAGCCGGAGCTCGGTACCGGGGTATTCGCCGTCGTTCTAGTTGAGACGTTCGAGCGGCCGTGCGATGTAGTACGAGATCTGTTGTCGGCTTGTCGTTTAGTGCTCTGTCAATTTTTCCCGATTGATAGCGCCAATGAGACTCTTTTATTTCATCGGAAAGCGGAACGGCGCCGCCGGCAGCCCGGCCTTGTTGATCAAGTTGCCATCGGGGCTGTTGCTCCAATCATAGCGTACGGCTGCGGGAACAGCCACTTTTGGGCTGCTCACCACGACCTTGTTGGTCGTGATCTTAGCGGTGGCGGGGACGAACAGGCCATCCTCGCCGGCGATCAGGAAGCCTTTGAGGTCACCATCCTTGGCGGCCAAACCATCGGCGTGGTCATAGCTGATCACGGCCGTTCTGCCGCTGACGGACATGGCCTTGAACGTGGGGCCGGCGAATTCCACGGCCTTATCGTAGTCCTTGGCCAGGGCATTGAGTGCGAGCCGGCGGCCCACTTCCTGTTTGTTGGTGGGATGGATGTCGGCGGGATTGCCGATGTCGATGGCCAGAGCCATGCCAGCCTTGGACACGGTAGCAGCAACCACGGCCTGGCTTTCCCGGAGGATCGGCCAATTGACGACCGGCCAGGGCTTGGCCAGCGCGGTCGGATCATCCTTCATGTAATTGGCGAGCTGAACTTGGTAGAAGCTGAACTCCTGGCCAAACGCACTGCGCCAGTCGGCGATCATGGTCGCCATCAGGCGACGGTAGGGTTCGGGGTTGCCCGTATTGGATTCACCTTGGTACCAGATGGCGCCGCGCAGGGCATAGGGTGCCAGGGGGGCGATCATTCCATTGTACAGCCCGGCGGGCCGGCGATGGAGTGTGTTCGGACCGTTCGGCTCTTGGGGCTTGCGGATCTCTGGCTTTCCGGCGGCCTTGGCTTCGGCGTTCTCCTTTTCCCATTTCGTCAGGGTGACGGTTCTGTACTCTTCCAGCTTCGTCGGGTAGACGGATAAGTCTTTTTCCCAGTCGGCCAGCATAGGCCTGAACTCGGCCGTGGCTTCCAAGGCTGGTTGGCTGGTCCAGGCCTGGGCGGCAGTGCCGCCCCAGGAGGAGCTGATCAGGCCGATGGGAACGTTGAGTTCCTTCGCCAGCTCACGGCCGAAGAAATAACCAACGCCGCTGAAATTCGCCACCGTCTCCGGAGTACAGGCGGTCCACACCGCATCGACCTTGTCGACCGGGGTATTTGAAGGCTTCTTTTTCGCGGTGACGTTGAACAGTCGGATGTTGGGATAGGCGGCCTTGGCGATTTCCGCATCGCCATTATCAGACTTCTTAACGGACCACTCCATGTTCGACTGGCCAGAACACAGCCAGACTTCCCCCACCAGGATATCTTTGAGAACGATGGTGGAACTACCGGCTACGGTCAGTTCATAAGGCCCGCCCACCGGTAGCGCCGGCAGGACGGCCTTCCATTTTCCTTCGGCAGAGGCCACGGCGGTTGCCTTCAGGCCCTGGAGACTCACCGTCACCGTTTGGCCAGGTTCCTCGGTGCCCCACACGGACACGGGCTGTTCACGCTGGAGCACGGCGTGGTCGGTAAAAGGCGATGCTAGGGCGACGGCAGCAGAGGCCTGCGCGCAGGCGAGGACAGAGAGGGTCATCAGACGGGTGGTGGACATGGCAGGTAACCTCAGAAACTGTTAACTTCGGTACCATCTAGCTTTGCTCGGACGGTAATCAAGCCTATGAGAGCCCGCGCATGTCCTGGCGGTGTATGCTCTCGCGCTTAGGTCCATGCGCGAATCTAACCCAAACAGCATGTGGAAGTACGATTTTTTTAAAAAAGCTGAGTAAACCAAGGCATTTTTATTTATTGACGGGATGCAACTTTTGCACCACTAAGCGCGAACGGATCAATTATCTGCTGTTTTTTGTTGGTGTTTGATCGAGGGCACCCATACTTGTGTATAGTTGCCACGGGTTCAACTTGCCACCCAACAAAAGATTGGGTATAAATCACCAGCAAAATACAGGGCCCCTGAGCCTGAACCTTATCCTGAACCTTATCCTGATGATGACGATGATGTTGAAGTTGCTTCGATACCGCTGCTGAGGAAACGCCATGACTGACACGACTCCGACTCCGATTGCGAGCCACGACGAACCAAATACCACGATCACCAAGCGTGAGATCGCCGAACGTATTGCTGATCGACTGAATCTCGGTCAGATTCAAACCTTATCCGTGATCCAAGCCTTCCTGGATGAGATCGTGGTTGAATTATCTGCCGGCAACCGCCTTGAATTCCGTGATTTCGGAGTCTTCGAAACGGTGACGCGCAAGGCACGTACAGCCTTGAATCCGAAAACCTTGGAGAAAGTCCCGGTCCGTCGTCGGCGGGTGGTAAAATTCAAGGTCGGACGACTCTTGAAGCAAAAGGTTGTGGATCTGCCGCCGGACCCTCCTGCGGTCTAAGCATTCCCTCGATTCTATTGGCGCGTCACCGTCGAGCTGCCGGCTGCCGCCTCCTCATTTCGGTAGCCTTTAGTTATATTTATAAGTCTATGATTTAGATAAGATTATGATTTTTTTCTTGGAAAAAAGTGCTTCGCATCGCTGAGAAAAATGTGGCTCTCATGCAGGTCCGCAGACAGCTTGACGGGGTCCGTATAATCCCTCATAAGCACCTAAGTTGTTAGAATTCAAAACTTCCTAAACACGCCGAGCTGGCTCGTTCAGCGCTTGGTTTTCAGCGGGAAGGACATGCAGGCGGAATTGCATCGTGATCGTCGTCTGTCGCTGTGTTGTCGGGATTGCGGCGGGCGCGTGACGTCAAGCCGTACGCAGAGGCATCGCGTGCGTAACATCGGCCTGGGTGCGGACTGCCCGCTGTGGCTGATCTACACCATTATCGCCAACTATAACACGACCATCGATGCCGTCAGCAGAGAGGCGTGGCATGACCCAGAGAAGAAGGACAAGTCCTTATCACCAACGGAAAGACGGAGGGATTCAACCGCCTGGTCGCACGACTCATCCACCGCACTAATGTCATCAGATCAGTCACCTACCTGTCCTGTTCCGGCGAGCCAGGGCGGCGGTTATCCCATTGCACTGCCAAGCTGTCTGAGGACCGGCATGAGAGCCTCAAAGCAGCCGCAGGAATCCCTGCGGCTGGTACCATTTCAGACGACTTTTTCAGACGACTTTTTCAGACGACTTTGGGTAAAGCTTACTTGACATTCAGCAGTTCGATCTCGAACTGGAGGATTGCATTGGCGCCAATCTTCGGCGGACTGCCGGCCTCTCCATAGGCGAGGGCTGGTGGAATCGTGAGTTTCCATTTATCACCGGGCTTCATCAGCTTCAGTGCTTCAGTCCAGCCCT
>JBILBP010000418.1:0-23558 GCA_044353645.1 Planctomycetota bacterium
TGATCTCGGCAAAGAGGCCATTTTTTGGCTCAAAGACGACAGCCTCGACCATCTCGATGAGATTCCCCCGCCGGATGTGCTACAGCAGGAAATCATCGAACATCTTGAAGCGGCATTGGAGTCATTCCGCAGTGTTGCCGTCGGGCTACAGGCGAAATAACCTGTCCGCAGATGTTTCCTACCGTGCCTAGCCTAGCCTAGCCTAGCCTAGCCGAACCGAACCGGAGCAGATCCATGAACACGACGGAGGAGACGCACTCACGTCTGAGCTGCGCGCGCTCGCGGCTTCGTTGTCTGCCGCGCAGGCTCAAGGAGCTGCCGCCTATACCCCGATCGTCGACGATCTCATCGCCAGCGATTGCCGCGACATCAACCGCATTCAGCAGATCTTAGACGGCGTGTTGGACTTCGCCGGACATCCACACAGTCTGACCCTCTTCCGCCGCCTTTGTCGGCACCTGTGGCACCTGGATCGACAGGCGGCAGTCGACTACGTCCAGATCTATCGTGCATGTTGGGACCCCGAAGATGAGCGCCCATGGCAGCAGACGCCGGGGCCCAATCGTGCGGATGTTGGACGATGACCCATTCCCCGCCCTTCACCCCCAACCCCGCCATCCTGTCCTTGGTCGCCGCTATCGGCGAGCAGGTCGGCCGGCTGGAGGCGTCTCTGCCTCCCGAGCGCCAGCTCCTGCTGCGCCGCACCAATCGGCTACGCACCATCCAAGGCAGCTTGGCCATCGAGGGCAACACCCTGACCTTGGAACAGGTGACGGCTGTCGTCGCCGGCAAGCGCGTTCTCGGCAGCACACGCGAGGTCCAGGAAGTGCGTGGCGCGGTGGCGGTCTATGATCGGCGAGGAGCCTGCCGGAGATAGGCTTGGTCGGCTGACTCGGTCTCGTGCGGCAGCTCCGGCGTTGGCAAAACGGTCAGATAGCTCTCGCTATCCGCCCGCCTTGCCGCCTTGGATCTGCCGCACGATACCTTCGCCATCCTCGGGCGCCTATCTCCGGCAGGCTCCTAGGCGAGTGGGATTCCGCCAAGCGGACGGACGTCCTCGCGGCTCATGGCATACTGATGGCCGGGCTGGTGGATCGCCCTGGCCACTTCCGCACCACCGCTGCCGGCATCCAACGTGGCGATCAGGTCGTGCATATCGCCCCACCTGCAGGCCAGGTCCGCGCCTTGATGAATGACCTGCTAGCGTGGCTGAGGACCACCGCCGATCACCCGCTGGTCGCTGCGTGCGTGTTCCACTACGAGTTCGAGTTCATCCATCCGTTCGTGGATGGAAACGGACGCATGGGTCGCCTGTGGCAGACGCTGATCCTGAGCCGGTGGAAGCCGCTGTTTGCTCTGGTGCCGGTGGAGTCCCTGATTCGTGATCAGCAGGCTGGGTACTACGCCGCCCTCAATCAGTCCAATCGTGCAGGTGCCTCGACTCCGTTCATCACCTTCATGCTGCAGGTCATCCATGACGCCTTGGCGGCGCTGGACTCCACCCCCCAAGTCACCCCTCAAGTCACCCCCCAAGTCGCGCGCCTGCTGGCGGTGCTCACGGGTGACCTGGATCGCGTCGCCCTGCAAAAGGCTCTCGGCCTGACTGATCGCAAATCATTCAGTCAACGCTATCTGCAGCCGGCTCTCGCAGCCGGGCTCATCGCCTTGACCAGACCCGACACGCCGAACAGCCGACTCCAGCAGTACCGGCTGACCGCGCGCGGCCGGAAGGTCCGAGACACGGGCATCTAGTGTCCCGTCCGAGAGGTTGAAAAAAACACCCGTACGAGTTTCGTACGGGTGTTTACTGTGGTTGGCCACGGGCGACGCCATACGAACCCGTCCAACCTAATCGAGGTCGTGTTCGGGATTGAGGCCATCCGGGGCAAACACCACCGCTGGGTGGTCCGCACAACCGGGCTGTTGGCGAGCTGATCGTGGCACATCAATCCATCGAGACGCCTGCCTTCCCAACTAAAAAGGGAATCGCCACCACCACCAAGGATGGGGGCCACGCCGTGGTGGTGGTAGTGGTATACTCTCTCTTAGAGAGAGTAATAAGGCAGGGCCCGGGCACTCGCCCACAAATACCCGGGCACTCGCCCACAAATACCCGGGCACTCGCCCACAAATACCCGGGCACTCGCCCACAAATACCCGGGCACTCGCCCACAAATACCCGGGCACTCGCCCACTAATACCCTTCCCTGCGGTAGCCCAAGATTGGGAGCCATTCGGCCATATTACATCGGCGCCAATAGGACACCCCTGTCCGTCCTCACTGGATCGCCCCTTCAAGCCGTACCTCAACTGGTCGTTCCGCACCAGAACCCTGTCGGGTTACGCAATCGATGGCCGATGCCCGGAGGGCTTCGCCCAGAAAATGATCGGCCAATCGGCAGATCATTTTGTGTACTCACTACACAAAGCCCTGCTTTGTTTCGCTCGCCCCTGCGTGATCCGCAGGGGGAAGGGCGCTCCGTCCCGTCGCGTCGGCGATACGCCGGGTCATGGTCGCCTACGTCGATTACATGAATGGATCCAAAGGGCATGAAGCGATTCCTCATCCTACGGACGAGTAAGCTCAAGCACCTCGGGAATGTCGGCGGTGCCTATGCCCACGTCACGCGTGGTCGGGAGACCCCCAACGCCGATCCAGACCGGAAGATCGTCCACCTGGTCGGCGATGCCGATCTCGTATCGTCTATCCGCAACCGAATAGACGCAGCATCGGCACCGCCCAGGTCCAATGCGGTCCTGGCCGTCGAGGTGTTCCTGGGTGCCTCACCTGAATTCTTCGCCAAGGACGATGAGACCAATGGCGATTGGGATCAGGCCAAGATCGACGCCTTTACCCCTCGCGCCATCGCCTGGCTCCAAAAGGAATGGGGGAACGACAACCTGGCCGGTGCCTTCCTGCACCTCGACGAGAAGACGCCGCACCTGCATGCCTTCGTGGTGCCCATCGACCCCGATACGGGCCGACTCAATGCCCGCCGCTGGCTGGGAGGCCGGATTGCCATGAGGGGCATGCAGGATCGGTGCCATGACAGCATGGGTGATCTGGGCCTGGAACGCGGCATCAAGGGGTCGAAGGCCAAGCACACCAAGGTATCCCAGTGGTATGCCCAGATGCAGGAGCCCGTCCCAGCCGTGCCTGCGCCCGCCATCGATCCGCCATCCCATCTTGTCCTGCAACCGGAACGTTGGGCCAAGGACCAGGAGCGACGCATGGCCGGAGAACAGGCCGATGCGATTGATACCTTGCAGACCCAGGCCCGGGCATTCAAGGAGACGGACAAGAAACGACGGCAGGCCGAGGGCACCAATCAGGCCCTGCGTAACCAGGTATGCGACGGCCAAAAGGTCGAGGCAGGACTTCGCCAGGACCTGACCCAACGTGACCAGCAATTGGCTGCCCACCGAAAATATGCACAGCAGTTCCGGGACATCCCGTTGCGTCAGGTAGCCGGCCTTTTCCCGACCGGCTTCCTGGCGCAACGGGGAATCAGCCTCGCAACTGATGACAAGAATCGCGAACGGATCAGGGATGCCCATGGGAAGGTCATTGGCCGCAACACCATTGATCTGGTGATGCATGCCACCGGCATGACCTATGACCAGAGTCTGGTCTGGCTGCGCGACCGTTTTGGCCCAGAGATGGCCACCCGGGCGGCTATTGCCAAGGCGGTGGCCGAGATCGGGGAAAAGGTCAGACCAGTCGATGCCAGGGAATGGCATCAGGCACGCGTAGCGAAGGCCGTGTCCTTGTCCGCAGGACAGACCCTGGCCACGGCTCGTATGCTCTTTCAGCTTTTCGACCTCGATATCCAAGTTGGTCAGCAGGGCGTCCAGATCCTGGATCGACAGCTGCGATGCGCAGCCCATGTCTCAGCGGCCTGGAGCCAAGATCAGGCGCGAGCCTGGTCAAACGGAATTCGTCATCCCAAACCACCCGATGACATGCCAAGGCAAGGCATGCGTCGTTGATCAATCCACAGGAGCCAATTATGCGCAAATATAACCTCGCCCATCAGGCGTTTCTAGTCAGCCTGCATGAGTGCATGCCCAAGGGAACGACGGCACTTCACCTGATCGGCAAGTGCCGACCTCTGGTGGGTTGCGACAACAGGCAGGGGTACCGCATCCTGGGTCGCCTGGTCAGGGATCGGTTGGTGCGGCGGCATCGAAATGGCATGTCCTTGAAGAAAAAGGTCGAGAAAATGATGCGACTTACAGCCAATGACCTGACTCGTAGCCTGGAGATCCCGCCCGAGCCCTATCGCCTGACGGAACGCGGCATTGGTCAAGTCAGGTCTATTGAGCGGCAATGGTTCAAGCTGGGCGCACGAAAGATGGCGATGCTGATGCGTGCGGAAAAACACCCCGCCATCATCGTTAGTCGCAAGGAGTATGAGCTTCTTATCAATGAACAGGAACAGATGCCCGATATCCAGGCATTACGCGACGCCTTTGCCCGTCTTGCGGAGGAAGAGCGTGCTGGCCGAGTGAGGACACGTATTTCTAGGAAAGCCCAGGTTCAGGAAAGGCAACGGGGATGAATGCCACCAAGCTGAAAATGTATATCGCCATCCGCAGGGACATACCGCCCATTCACGCCATGATGGCGTTTGGGCATGCTGCCTTGGGAACCTATCTGGAATACCAGGCAGACCCGGTAACGCAGCTATGGCTGAGGAGTTCCTTTGTGAAGGTTGCGTTGATGGTCGAGGGGATCGACGAATTGCACCGGATGGGCGAATATGGTGAACACCGCGTCTTCACGGAATCCCGATTGGGCGGGGTAGAGACCTGCGTCGGGTTCAAAATAGTCGAGAATCCCCACCCGGCTCTGCTGAAAAAGCGTCTGTACTCATTTGAGGTGAATGGTCCTGCGTGATGTCTTTCCGTACTGGCTTGGTGGCGGACAGTCGCATCTGTTTCCAGGATTCCGCCTCCGCTTGGGCCTCTTCCCTGGTGGGGTAAGGACCAAGGACCTGACGTAGTTCGCCCACGCGACCGACGGCGCAGATCCACCCGTTCCCCTTGGGATAGACCCCCTCGTAATCAAATTGCCCCTTGGTTTGCTTGCCCTGCTTGCGGATGAGCGACCAATTCGGCTTCTTGCCCTTGTTGCCTTTCCTCATGGCGTTGGCACCTGTATGGGATCAAGGGGAAGAGAAAATCCTTTGAGCACCTTGGACGGGGGATTCACCACGATGGTCTCCAATGCGGCGGCGGGGGGTGCGGCTGTCTGGTCGGCTGGTACCCATACAAATTCTTGGCCATTGGGACCAAGCTCCTTCTTTTCATGGCGCATGACCTTGCCGTCCTGCATCGTCCAACGTTCGCCGCTGTTCCAGACTTGCAGCAGGTCGTGCCGATAGACGCTGGCCTCCTTGGTGGCTGGATTGAATCCGCCAGCATATTTGCAGCGAGGAGAGATGATTGCGGTCCAGGACCAAGCGCCTTCTGGCTGGGCCTTTCGCTTGCCCGCTTGCGTTCCGGGAAGGGTATAGGAATAGAGACTGGTACGAACCTCGCCGTTTTCCATTTGTACCACATCGGTAATGACATCGGAGCACACGGTGATCCACAGCCCATGGTGACGTTTCTGTGCATCCAATTGATAAACGGTGAGTTCGCCCCCTTTCTGGCGTCGTTCAAGGACCGGCACATCCTTATCAAATAACACCTCCGCAAGCGAGCCGTCACGGTAGGTGGTTAGCTGGGCTCCATGCAATTGACCCTTCGCATATCTATCGATTTTAAGAATTTTTCCGGTATTTAGCTCAAAGTGTCGCCATTCTCCATCCTTGAGTCCATGATTATAAGACTCGATGCGCTCCAGTTTTCCCGCATTGATACCCCAATGATATATTTTGGCCTCACCATGGAGGCGGTTCTGGTCATAGGAGCACTCGACCAGTGCCTTCCCTTCCTCGTTCCATTCCTTCCAGGATCCCTGCCTCCGACCATTGGCGTAGGTCCCACGCCAGACGACCTGGCCGTTGCTGGCCTGCTGGGTCCAGATGCCCTCTCGGCCGCCATTGACCATCTCGCCGGTGCCGGCCGGCTCCTTGTCGCTGGTGTAATAGGGTTCGCGATAACCGCCGGAACAAGCAGACGCCATTATGGTCGCGGCCATAATTATGGTTGGGGCAAAGGGTAAGCGCATAGGCGTTCTCCGAGGGAGTCGCCATGATGCGTTAGTTTAATAACGCGCAAGGCAAAGGACTGACGATGGCCGGCGAAATCCATAGCCTAACCGGGTGGCAAAGCGTACCCAGACATCTTTTGGCGATTACCTTGATGTCCTCCTAAAGGCACGCGGATTGAGCGTTCGCCAATTCGCTGCCCAAGTCGGCCGTGATTCTGGCGCCGTATGCAACATCAAACGATTGACCCTCAATCCGAAACTGATGGAACCATGGGCGGATGTCCTTGGGTTGACTGGTCAGGAACGCGAATTATTCATCAAGCTCGCCTGGCTGGCCCATGCGCCTGAATACGTGCGGAAACTAGTTGAGTCCTTGGAAGCCGAAGTCCGCCTGATTCGGAAGCGCTCCAAACGCTGACCTCGTAGATTAGGCCATTCTCCGGCCATG
Organism: Planctomycetota bacterium; assembly: GCA_044353645.1. Classification (GTDB taxonomy): domain Bacteria; phylum Planctomycetota; class UBA11346; order UBA11346; family UBA11346; genus CAIUVD01. The sequence goes on from JBILBP010000418.1 coordinate 6,609, forward strand.
ATACTCGTTCCCCGCGCAAACGGGGTGTGTCGGCTTTTCAATTCCAGACTTGAGGCACTCAAGTTGATCGAGGTTGACCTGGGTTGCCACCCAGCACAGTGTTCGGCATTAACGGAGGGTGCCTGTGACGGAGCCATGGTCTACATTATTGGAAGTAGCGGAGCATCTCCAGGTAGCTGAAGAGACTGTCCATCGCTGGATTCGCCGTAAGGGAATGCCAGGACAGCGCTTAGGAAGGAACTGGCGTTTTAAGCTCTCAGAGGTCGATGCATGGGTTCGTGCGGGTGGAGCCAATAACCCCTCCGATGACAGCGACAGCGACATCCAACCCGCTATCCCTGAGAAGAAAACCCCGTGAGCCACCTCGAAATGCCGCCTACTGCTTCCGCACTGGCTGGCCAACTCGGCTTCGTCGAGGGGGACAAGGGCGCGCACATGGCACGCACCATCATGGTGACCGAGCTTAGCCAATTGCTGGCGGCGGTGCGAATCGGTGCCGCCTCATCTGCGTACAAGACCGCCGCGTTGGAAGATAACGCCTTGGCCAAGCAGACCATGGCCAATCGTAAAAACACCCTGCGCAATCTGCGGCTGCTCTACGGATTGGATGAATCCCTGCCCATATTCCGCATACTTCGCCACTTGTGGCGTGACCAGGCGGCTCGCCCTCTGTTGGCCACGACCCTGGCCTTGGCCCGTGATCCTGTGCTTCGGTTGTCAGTACCAACGGTGCTGAATCTGCCGCGAGGTACGGCGGTGGATCGCGATGATTTCCTGCCCGCCCTGGCGTCGCAGGGTGACCGCTTTGCCGCCTCTACCCGCAAGAGCGTCACCCAAAATATCGCCGGAACCTGGACCCAGGCCGGTTTCCTCAGTGGCGTGATCAAGAAAACCCGCAGTAATCCGCCAGTAACCCCCGCCAACGCGGCCTACTGCACCTGCCTCGGCTACCTGACGGGCCTGCGTGGGGCCACGCTGCTTGGCTCTACTTGGCTGCGCCTTCTGGATCGCCAGCCTGGCGATGTTCGCGACCTTCTGGCCACTGCCTCACGCGCTGGCTGGATCGATTTCAAATCATCGGGTGGAGTGGTGAACCTCAGTCCGCGTGGGATGCTGACCCCACGGGAAATGGTCATCGCCGATCAACTTGCCCACGAAGAGGCCAAGGCATGAGCGCTCGCTACGTCAACCACATCGAGGCGCTGCTGCGCAATTATCGTCGCCAAATCGAACTTCCCTGGGAAGGAAATCTGGCCGGCGCACAGAAAGTCTGGTTCGCGGTCTATCCGCCAAACAATGAACGTAGATTACGCCTTCGGCTCCCAGAATTCGGCAATGAAACCACCGCTGCAGGTCACGGCTGGCTGCTGCTCGACATCACCAACGCCTTTCCCCAATGGTTGGCGAACAAAGAGTACCGCGACGCCTATTTTGAAGACCCCTCGAATCTGACCGGTCCTGAGCTTGATCAATTCAGAGATCACCTAATTGCCACCTTGGTTGCCAAAATAACCGCAGAATCCGTCTCCAATGAGACGGTGATCGCATTGGCTGGCGTCGGCACCCTGTTCGGCATCGTGCCCATGGCGGAAGTGATCAAGGGCGTCGCCGCGCATGTGCGTGGACGCCTGGTGGTTTTCTTCCCAGGTGTCCACGAACGGAACACCTACCGTCTTCTCGATGCCGCCGTCGCCTGGAACTATCTCGCTCTCGCCATTTCGTCTGATGAAGGAACCGCCGCGTGACCATCAACCGTGAATGCTTCGTCCAAGATCCCGCTGAACTCAAGTTGCTCAACAATGGTGTCGCCGAGGTCAAAGACCTGGGTACCGAAGACGATCTGCGCACCCTGTATTTCGAGCTGAAAACCTTCGTCTGCGAAGGCCAATATGCAAAGGGTCTCGAACGCATCCTCGGATCGTTCCTGGCCAACATCGGCAGCGAACAACCTGCCTCGTGGGTCAGTGGTTTCTTCGGCTCGGGTAAATCCCACCTGGTCAAAATGCTCCGTGCCCTGTGGACGGATAAACCCTTCAGCGATGGCGCTCGCCCCAGCGGCCTGGCCAAACTCAGCCCTGACGTCAAAGCCTCGCTCATCGAACTCGCCAATCAGGCGAAAAAATATGGCGGCGTCCATGCCGCTGCCGGCACACTCAGCTCCCAAACCAGCGGCACCAATGTCGTTTCCAGCGTCCGCTTGGCGGTGCTGGCGATTATCTTCCGTTCGTGTGGTCTGCCCGAACGCATCTCGCTCGCCCGCTTCACCCTGCGCCTGATGTCCGAAGGTATTTTTTCACAGGTGAAGGCCCACGTCGAATCCAAGGGCAAGGAATGGAATAAGGAACTCGCCAGCCTCTACGTCTCGCCGATCATTGCCGAAGCCCTGGTCACCTGCGACCCCGATTTCCCCGTCAAATCGGCCAAAGAAGTCGGTTCGCAGTTAAAGACCCAATTCCCCGATGTGGTCGATGTTTCCAACAACGAGATGATGGACATCGCGACCGAGGCTATCTGCCAATTCGCCGGTACCAAATCCGGTCAACTGCCCTTGACCCTGATCGCCCTGGACGAGGTCCAACAATTCATTGGCGAAAACGGTGACCGCAGCATGGCGGTGCAGGAAGTCGTCGAAGCGCTCAGTAAACACACCAAGGGCCGGCTGTTGGTGGTGGCCACCGGTCAATCCGCAATTGCCGAAACTAAATATCTCCAGCGATTGCAGGGACGTTTCCCACCTTCGGCCCGCATCGAACTTACCGACCAGGACGTGGACACCGTCGTTCGCAATGTGCTGTTGCTGAAAAATCCAACTGCCACCGAACCTATCCGCCAAGTCCTGGTCACCGCCAGTGGTGAGATCGATCGGCACTTGGTTGGAACCGCTATCGCCCCGAACAATACCGATCGAGATTTTCTGGTGGCCGACTATCCGCTACTGCCGGTACGGCGGCGTTTCTGGGAACAGGTGCTGCGCCGCATCGACGTCACCGGCACTGCCGGTCAGTTGCGCAATCAGCTGCGCGTTGTGCTCGAAGCCCTCCGCTTGTCTGCTGATAAGCCGTTGGGCCATGTGGTGCCTGCGGATGTCATCTTTGACCAGTTGGCACCCACGCTACTGCACGCCCAGGTTCTCGCTCGAGAAACCAACGAAACCATCGCCAAACTCCGGCAAGAAGGCCCCGATGGCATTCTCAAGGCACGCATCTGCGGCCTGGTCTTCCTGATCGGCAAACTCGATCACGTTGGTTCCGGCGATATCGGGGTGCGGGCCACTGCTGACGTGATTGCGGATCTGCTGGTCGAAGACCTCGGCTCCAGTAGTGGAGACCTGCGCAAGCGGGTGACCGACCTGCTCGACCAGTTGGTCAAAGCCAACCATGTGCTGCTGGTTGCCACCGAATACCGCATCCAAACTCGTGAAGGTGTGCAGTGGGAAGCCGATTACGCCAAACGTCGGCAAGAATTGGTCAGCAAACCTCAGCGCCTGATCGAAGAACGAGCCCTCATCATCCAAGGCCAAGTCACCGCTGATCTCGATCGTCTCAATCAAGTGCAAGGCGTTTCTAAAGAGCCCCGCGCCGTGGTCCTGCACTGGCTTGATATTCCGCCCAAGGCCGATCTCGCTGCCATTCCGGTGTGGGTGCAGGAAGGTGCCGACCGTCCCTTTGCTGAGTTCATGAATCAGGTGAATGCCGAAGGCCAACAATCCCACGTCGTCTTCGTTCATCTGCCCAATCCCGGCGATAGCCTCAACGACATGGTGGCCTCTTTCAAAGCCGCCCAAGCGACCATCGATGTTCGCGGTTTGCCCAGCACAACCGACGGTAAAGACGCCCAACTGGCAATGGAGACCCGCCGTCGCAAGGCGCAGGAATCCATTAACAAAATCATCGGCGACATGCAGGCCTCTGCCCGTGTATTCCTTGGTGGCGGTGCCGTCATGTCGGGTAATTCGCTCAGCGAACAGATTGCCGAGGGCGTGCGCTCGGCGCTCATCCGCCGTTTTCCAAAATTCGGCATCGCTGATCAACTCGGCTGGGATAAAGTAATCGTCAAGGCTAAGGCCGGCAATACCGATGCCCTCGCCCAACTTGGCTACAACGGCGAGCCCGACAAACACCCGGTCTGTACCGAAGTCATCGCCGCAATCGGCGCTGGATCCAAAGGAAAAGACCTGCGCTCCAAGTTCGAGAGTTCGCCCTATGGCTGGGGTCCAGAATGCCTGAATGGCGCACTCATGGTGCTGGTTGCGGCCGGCCACGTCCGGGCGTCGCTCAATGGTGCCGTCACCGCCGCCAGCCAGCTCGATCAATCAAAAATTGGTCAGGCCGAATTCGTTCTCGAACGTGCCGTGGTCACCATCGGTCAGCGCATGGTGATACGCAAACTGGCTCAGGATGCCGGTGTTCCCTGCAAACCGAACGAAGAACACATCGCCCTTCCTCAGTTTCTCCAGTCGCTCAAGGCCCTGGCCGCATCCGCCGGTGGTCAGGCTCCCGCTCCTAATGCACCCAGCACCACCGACCTTGATGCCCTGCTCGGCAAAAGCGGCAATGACCAGATCATCGCTGCGGCAGCGGCCAAAGACGCGCTCGGCAAATGGGCGGCGGAATGGAAGGACTTGGCAGCCAAAATCTCGGTCGCCCAGACCCGTTGGACCACGCTCAATCGGTTGCTTGGCCTGGCTCAAGCTAGTCATCTGCCCGGACTCGCAGCGGCAAAAACCCAAATGGATGCCATCATCGCCACTCGCGCGCTGCTGGCCAAGCCAGATCCGGTGCAGCCACTGATCGATCAACTGACGGCCGAACTCCGTCACGCGCTCAGTGCCGCCAATGATCGTTATAAAACCGCCTACGAATCCGCTTGGCACAACATCGAGACTGATCCTCACTGGACTACGCTGGCAGATCCAGTGAAGCACCGCATTCCCCGCGATGCCCAACTGGCTGGGCCGCTGGCTTTGGCGGTTGGCAGTGAGGAAGAGGTCATGGAGACAGCGGCCCGTGTATCCGTACCTCATCTGGTCAGTCAGCTTGACGCCCTGCCCGAGCGGGTGGCCAAGGTCAAACTGGCTATCGCCCAAGAAAACGAGCCCAAGGCCCAGCATGTGAAGCTGCCCAGCGCAACGCTGCGTGAACCCAAAGATCTTGACGCATGGCTCGATAAAGTGCGCGCAGATATTGTACCAAAACTTAAAAATGGCCCGGTGGTACTGTAATGACACGGCTCTTCATTAAATTCGCGTGTGCTTTTCTGAAAAAAAGAGGAGCTCGGAGAGCCATCGAAATCAAGCGACTTAACGCCATACTTTCAGATTACTGGGCGGTTTATTCAGCTGACAGCATGAAGCCCAATGAACTGGAGAGGTTTCATACCATATTTAGATTTTATACGGAGTGCTTTGATACGGCATTTTCCAACTCGATCAATCAGGAGGATCGACACATCATCGTTCACGCCATTGAGGCGTCACGGGTATTATGTTGGCTCCTAAAATATCAGAGCATCACCGACCCTGAGATTGTAAAAATTATGCAGGATCGCGCTGAGCGGATTCTGTGTGAAGGCGCCCATCATAGCTCAGAAGAAGGTGCAATTAGACTACTTTGCTCATCTGGCTGGGCGCAAAATCAAACGCCCAGCATCGATCAACTTCGAAATGCCCGCGATTGGTGTCGGGCAAACATGGACCGCCTTCGTGACCTCCAAATGCGATGGGAAAATGAGTTGATCAACTACGACTTGCTGAAGGAAATCGCGTGACCACTCTCTCCAGTGAACTTCGCAAGAAGCTTGAAAATACCGTCAAGGAAGCACGTCGGGTTGCCGAAACAGCCTCCAAGGCGTCGATTGCTCGACTGGGTGTTGGTGCGGCCAAGGCACCGGATTACCTGACGCCTGATGAACAGGCGCTGCGACGTAAACTGCGCGCCCATGGCAAGCAGTTAGGAGATGAACGTGGCTCCGCTGGCAGTCAGGAAACAATTCGGCTCGAACGGGAATGTGCCTACGAACACTGGCACCGCATGTTGTTTGCGCGTTTTCTAGCTGAAAATGGGCTGCTGATCCATCCCGAGATGCAGGTCGCGGTCACGTTGGCTGAATGCGAAGAAATTGCCAAAGATCACGGCCGCGATGCCTGGGAACTCGCTGGGCGCTATGCGGCCACCATGTTACCGGCGATCTTTCGACCCCAGGATCCGGTACTGGCGGTCCCCCTTGATCCAGTGGCCCGACACACGCTCGAAAATCTGCTCGCCAAATTGTCGACCGAGGCCTTTACCGCCGACGATAGCCTGGGTTGGGTCTATCAATTTTGGCAGGCCGATGCCAAAGATGCGATCAACGACAGTGAAGTAAAGATTGGCGCCGATGAATTGCCTGCGGTAACCCAGCTCTTTACCGAGCCCTACATGGTGCAGTTCCTCCTACACAATAGTCTGGGCGCATGGTGGGCGGCCAAGACCCTGACGCCGGCCCTACTCGCCCGTGCCACCAATGAGCAGGAACTCCGCGATGCCGTGGCTCTGCCCGATTACAGTTTCACCTACCTGCGTTTCGTGCGCGACGGCGATTTGCCTTGGTGTCCCGCCGCAGGGACGTTCGAGCATTGGCCCCGCACCCTGGCCGGGTTCACTGCCCTCGATCCCTGCTGCGGCTCTGGCCACTTCCTGGTGGCTTTGCTCAACCTGCTCGCCCGTCTGCGCATGGCGGACGAGGGCATGGATGCTCGCTTGGCCGTGGACGCGGTGATCCGCGAGAACCTGCATGGGTTAGAAATCGATCCCCGCTGCACCCAGATCGCTGCCTTCGCCGTCGCTTTGGCAGCCTGGTCATTCCCCAACGCCGGCGGCTATCGCTCGCTCCCATCCGTTCAGGTGGCGTGCTGCGGGTTGCGAATTGCTGCCAGGCGAGAGGAATGGATGGATTTGGCAGATCGAGTGCAAGATGCGATGCAACGTGAGCGCTTGCGCACCGGCATGGGACGACTCTGGGACGTCTTCCAACAGGCTCCAGTATTGGGCAGTCTGATTGATCCTGGACAGGCAACCCAGCAAGGAGATATATTTACGGCTGGATGGGTTGAATTAAAACCATTATTGCAACAGGCGCTGTCTGATCAACGTCTGCTCGATACTGAAGAGCACATGGAGATGGGGGTAGCGGCGCGTGGGCTTGCGGACGCGGCGGAGTACTTGACGTCATCCTTTGATCTCGTCGCCACCAACGTACCATATTTAGGGAAAAACCTTCACTGCGCCCATCTCGCTAAATGGTGCGAGTCTCATTACCCTAATTCAAAAGCCGATTTGGCCACGGTTTTTATTGAAAGAATTTCGCATACACTTTTAAAACACCACGGGATTAGCCTGTCCGTTTCGCCTCAAAACTGGATGGACATAACTACTTATCGACAATTCAGAAAGCAATCGCTACTTACTCAGTCGTATCTAATCATTGGATTACTGGGCGAGGAAGCCTGGACACACTTTGGCAAAAGAGGGCCAAACGCAGCTCTTGTTTGCACTGAAAACTTCAAGCCAACAGATAAATCAACCTTCCGCGTATTGACTGCACTTGGCATTGATTCGATCGAAGGTAAATGTACGGCGATTAAAGAGAGGCGTGTTGAGTCAGTTCTTCAAATTGACGCATTCAATAGCCCGGATCACAGAATCGGGGTACACACAACATCCACGCATGGCTTATTAAAAGGCGAATGCGCAACTCATCAGGGAATAAAAACAGGAGACGACCCCAGGTATTTCTTCTTATTTTTCGAGAGACCCTTTGCCAATAAAGGCTTTAAATTTTGTCAGGGGTCTAGTAGCGGCGGAAAACATTTCGATGGCCTCTCCATGATAGTAAGAATGACTGATTCAGGTTCAGACATTGCTCGCCTTCAAGGGAAAAAGGCCTGGGGGAATATCGGCATTGCCGTTTCACAAATGAGAAGTCTGCCCTGCTGCCTTTACATTGGCTGTGCGTTTGACAGCAATATTTCACCAATAATACCTAATGATCACACCGATACGCCGGCAATTTATTCATTCTGTTCGTCTACCGATTATCACACGTCGGTTCGCTCCCTTGATAGGTCACCAAAGGTTACAAACGCGACCCTGATTAAGGTGGCATTTGATAGAAAAAGATGGACGGCAAAGGCAGCAAATGATTATCCAAATGGTCTCCCTAGGCCATATACCGATGATCCCAATCAATGGATTTTTCATGGCCATCCATGCGGTTCAGTATTATGGGACAGCATCAATAAAATGACAGCCAATGGCCCTTTGCGCCGCGACAAAACAGTGCTACAGATTGCACTGGCTCGCCTTGCTGGTTATCAATGGCCCGCTGAATTGGATTTAACAATGGAGTTGGCCGATGAACAGAGAACCATGGCGCAAAAAGCGACCGCACTGTCCCGACATGCCGATGATGACGGCATCTTCTGTCTCGCTTCTGTTCGAGGCGAAAAACCGGCCGCTGACCGCCTGCGAGATCTCCTAGCTGATGCCTACGGCCCTACCTGGTCGGCAGTAGTTCTTGCTGAGCTTCTTACGGCAGCAGGCCATGCAGGCATGACGCTAGAAAACTGGTTGCGTGACTATGCATTTAAAGAGCATTGTGACTTATTTCAGCAGAGACCTTTTGTTTGGCATATATGGGATGGCGCCAAAGACGGCTTCAATGCTTTTGTTAACTATCATCGCTTGAATCGTCAGGGATTGGAAACGCTCGCCTATACTTATTTGGGCGATTGGATTGCCACCCAGAAACGCGATGCCCTTCAAGGCGTTCCCGGCTCCGAATTGCGAGGCTCCGCAGCTGTAGCGCTGCAGGCTAAGCTAGAAGCCATTTTAACCGGCGAAACCCCTTATGACATTTTTGTTCGCTGGAAAACCATGGAACAACAGCCGAACGGCTGGGAGCCCGATCTAGACGACGGTGTTTGTTTGAATATTCGGCCCTTCCTAACTGCCGAGATATTGCGTTCAGATCCCAAGATAGACTACAATAACGATCGCGGGAAAAACCCTAAAACAAATCCTTGGTTTTCTATATTTAAAGAAAAACGCGTGAACAACTATCACACCACGCTTGCTGAAAAACAGGCGGCCAGATCCACTATTTCCACCAAGAAGGGCCGTTGAATCATGTTGGTGAATCCCGACGATATCGTGTGGTCATGCTTGGCTGCGATGCTGCGTGAAGCCTCGGACGTCAGCGCTAATGTGCAGGTTTCGCCAGCAGCAGTGCTATGGCCGGACAAAGAAGGCCTGTGGGCCAATTTATTACCGATGCTGCGCCAGCACCTGCCGCAGTTATTGACGCTGGGTGAGTACCATCACGCCCAACGCCAAGGCCCGGCGGTATATTTGAAATGCGCCTTAGCCCGAACGCTGGGCGACGAAGTCTGGCCCGAGTCTGCCATTCCAATTCTGTATCTGCCCGGCGTATCGGTTTCAGAACTGACCCCAGCGGAAACCTGCCCGCATCATTTACAACCCATCGCTGAGTTAGTCTATCGCGGCACGATCTGGAAACATCCCAACAACCGCGACTGGACGCCGACCTCGTTCCTGCTCAACAAGGACCGGGGACTTGGTCTGAATGTGGCCGAAGACCGCCAGACCACTCAAGCGCTATCGCGCTGCCTTCCTGAATTGGCGACCAAGCCCATTGGCGAATTGGTGGGCAAGCGCCTTGACGCCGCATTCTTCAACCATTTGGTGCTGCCCGACATCATCCGCGATTTGCTGCGTTGGCTGGATAATGCCAAGATGGCACGGCAATCGTGGAGCGACGAACAGTGGCAGACCTTCTGTTCGCAGATTCGTGCCGACTACGGATTTGATCCCGAAAAGGATGGCGACCTCATCGGCGCCGAACGATTAGCAAGCCGCACCGGCACTTGGAAAGGTGCATGGGATCGCCTGGCAGAAAGCCCGGAAAACTATCCACGCCTACCTGACGTCATTCGCAAGGGCACCGAAGGTCAGTTTATCTTCGCGGATCCGCAAACTCTGCCTCAGCTCAACGACCAAGAGGAAGAGCACCTTCGGGCCGGCCTGCTTGCCCTGAGCCGCCTGTCACGATCCGCCGCCACCAAGGCGTTGGCCGATCTTGAAAAACTGCACGCACCGCGTCGCACCTGGGTGTGGGCTCGGTTGGGGCAGTCACCACTGGCTACCGCATTGGTGTATCTGTCCCAGGTTGCCCAGACCTGTGTGCATGATATTGGCGGTAGCACCGTACAAGATGTCGCGACGGCCTATACGACGACGGGCTGGAATGCGGATGCCGCCGCATGGCAAGCACTGCACGCGGTCACGTCACCAGCCGATCATGCCGCTGTCACCGCTGCGCTTGCTGCCGTCTATGTGCCTTGGCTCAGTGCCAGTGCCGAGCGCCTGCAAGAATTGGTTCAGTCAGCAGGTTACCCAGGAGCCAAGCAGCCCCAGGTTGATGAACCTGCACCTGGCGAATGCTGGCTGTTTGCCGACGGGTTGCGCTTCGACGTAGCTCAACACCTGGCCCAGGCGCTGTTGGCTGATGGCCATAAATCCCACGTCAGCCACCGCTGGGTGCCGATGCCCTCGGTCACCGCCACTGCCAAGTTCGCTGCCAGTCCGATTGCTGCCAAGCTGACCGGTCAACCGCCAGGTACAGGATTTCAGCCGAACCTCGCCAACGGCAAATCCCTGACCAGCGACAGCTTCGTGGCCCTGATGAAGGCCGCTGGGATTCAGGTGCTGCGCGGCAGTGATACCGGCGAACCCGCAGGCATGGGCTGGACCGAAGCCGGCGAACTTGATCACCTAGGCCATGACCACCAGGCGGCCTTGCCCAGATTTATTCCCGAACAAATCGACCGCCTGCGCGATCGCGTCCAGGCACTGTTAACAGCGGGTTGGCGGCGCGTGCGGGTGCTGACCGATCACGGCTGGCTGTTGGTGCCATCGGGATTGCCCAAGCGTACCTTGCCCGCCCACTGCGTGGTCAGCGATAGTCGCTGGGCTCGCTGTGCCGTACTGACTGAGAAGGCCCAGGTGGGTTTACCCACAGCAGCATGGCATTGGCATCCTGATGTGACGATTGCCCTGGCACCTGGCATTGGCGCATTTTTTGAGGGGAACTTCTACGCCCACGGTGGTCTGAGTCCGCAAGAATGCATTGCCCCGATGTTGGTGATCGACAGCCAGGCGCCGATATCAGCGGCAACCCTGATTGAATGGAAGTGGGTTGGATTGCGCCTGCGGGTGCGGGTCCAGGGGGCAACGGGTGGCGAGACCATCGACCTGCGGACCAAGGCCAACGACGCTAAGAGCAGCGTTGCCGACCAGGGCCATACCGTGGCAGTCAACCCGGATGGTAGTGCGACGATTTTTGCCCAGGACAGCAAGGAAGGCACCACGGCATTCTTGGTCTTGTTGGATTCTGCCGGTGTCGTGATTGGCAAACAAACCTTAGAAATCGGAGCCTAGGATGACGACCGAACTCGATGACCTCGACCGCTTGGCTACCAGCGCCTTTGAGGGCTACGTTGTCCGCAAGGATCTGGTACGGCAATTCGCTCGCCAGTTTCCGGTGCCGACCTACGTGGTCGAGTTCATGCTTGGGCGATATTGCTCCAGCATTGACGAAAAGGAAATCGAGAACGGCCTACAAATCGTGCAGCGGCAGCTATCTGATCGCAGCGTGCGCGCTGGCGAGGAAGAGCTTTTCAAGGCCCGCGCTCGCGAAAACGGATCAATCCGTGTCATCGACTGCATCACAGCACGCTTGGATGCCAAGACCGACTCGTATCTGGCGACATTGCCCTCGCTGCGGCTGACTGACGTACGCATCGAAGCCGATCTGGTGAACAAGAACGAGCGCATGCTGACCGGCGGATTTTACGCCGAAGTCGAATTGGCCTATGACGGCAGTATCGCCCAGGAAAAAGGCGGTCGTCCGTTTGGCGTCCAGGGATTGCGCGAGATCCAGCTTTCGAAGCGCAGCGTCTTGGACACGCTGGCCGCTGGCCGTAAACAGTTCACCACCGAGGCCTGGAAACGGCTGTTGCTGCGATCCATTGGTTTTGAACCCGAGAAGCTGACACCCCGGGCTCAGGACATGTGCTTGCTGCGCCTAGTGCCATTCGTTGAAAACAACTTCAACATGGTCGAGCTTGGTCCGCGTGGGACCGGCAAGAGCCACCTGTTCCAACAGGTCTCGCCCTATGCCCACTTGGTATCCGGCGGCAAGGCCACCGTGGCTCGCATGTTCGTCAACAATGCCAACGGACAGCGTGGCCTAGTCTGCCAGTACGATGTAGTGTGCTTTGACGAGGTGTCCGGCGTGTCCTTCGACCAGAAGGACGGCGTGAATATCATGAAGGGCTACATGGAGTCCGGCGAGTTCAGTCGCGGCAAGGAATCCATTCGCGGTTACGGATCGATGGTATTGGTTGGCAATTTCGACGTGGACGTGGAGCACCAACAGCGCATCGGCCATCTGCTTGGACCGCTGCCGCCAGAAATGCGCAACGACACGGCGTTCATGGACCGCATCCATGCATATACGGCCGGCTGGGATCTGCCGAAAGTCAGCCGGGAATTATTCACCAACCACTTCGCCCTGGTGAGCGATTTCTGGAGCGAGTGCCTGCACCAACTCCGCAACCAGACCCGTCAGCCCCAGATCCAGGGTCGCGTGCTCTATGGCGGCGCTCTGAGCGGTCGCGACACCAACGGCGTCAACAAGACCGTGAACGGCCTGTTGAAGCTGCTCTACCCGACCACGGACATGCCCATCACCGACCAGGATCTGGAGTGGGCGATTCGCCTGGCCCTGGAATGCCGTCGCCGCGTCAAGGAGCAGCAGAAGCGCGTCGGTGCCGCCGAATTCCGCAATACCCATTTCAGCTACACCATGGGCACCGAGGGCGTGGAAAAGTTCGTCTCTACCCCTGAACTGCACAGTGAAGACGCTATCAGCGACGATCCGCTTCCTGCCGGCCAGGTCTGGACCATCAGCCCAGGTGGCCAGGACGAGAACCCAGGCCTATACCGCATCGAGGTCAACGAAGGCCCCGGCAACGGGGTGAAGATCCTCAACAAGCCCAGCCCTCCGGCATTCACCGAATGCGTCCGCTGCGCGGAACAAAACCTCTACGCCCGTGCCCGTGATCTGGTGGGTGACCGAGAACCCCGCGAACACGAATTCACCATCCAACTTCGCGCTTTTGACGCTACCAAAACAGGATCAACGCTGGGCGTTGCAACCTTGGTGTCCCTCTGTGGTGCATTGCTAGCCAAGAGCACGCGAGGCGGCCTAGTGGTCGTCGGCGGCCTCAACCTCGGCGGATCCATCGAACCGATTTACAACGTGGTTTCCATCGCAGAGCTGGCCATTGAGAAGGGCGCATCCACTCTGCTGGTACCTGTCTCGTGTCGGAAACAGATGTTCGATTTGCCGGATGACCTGGCGACAAAGATTGATGTGCAGTTTTATGGGGATGTGCGGGACGTGCTGCTGAAGGCGATCGCCGAATAGATGACATTACCATGAATAAACCGAAACCTACATCAGCAAAGTCTGTCGTGTTTAGACGGCCAATTCCACCTCCAAGCCCACCGACTGCCAGCGACCTGATCGGACCGCACCCGACTGGAGACACCTTTGGCTGTCATACCGATGCCAGCGATGGGCAGACAGCATCCATGGTACCCCACCGTTCAATTAATCTGCACCCAGATCGCGCCGAAAAAACTGTAGCACAACTACGGACGGCCATCATCGGGCACCATGCAGACGGTGGACGAGTAGCTCGTATAAAACGACAACTAGAACGACTAGGGTTTGACCTCTCAAAACTTCCATCATCGCCATTTCCCCAAGCAGATAAAACCCGCAAAGGCAACCTTGCCGAGATATTCCTTGCTGAATATATTTCCTCTTCTTCTGGCGCGACACTTCCGATATATCGACTTCGCTTCAACCCTAACGTAGAACAGTCCATGAAGGGCGATGACGTCTTGGCTTTTGACTTCAGTGCCGATCCAGTGAGGATTTTGGTGGGAGAAGCAAAGTTCAGAAGCACGCCGTCTAAAAATTCTGTTCAGAATATGGTCAAAGCACTGCTAGCATCTCATCGATGCGGGGTTCCAGCGTCACTTCAATTCATTGCCGACATGCTCTTTTCTTCAGGAAATTCCGATTTGGGTCAACGAATTGAGGATTGCGCCGAAATGATTGCCAGCGGCACTCATGACCTCAGATATGTTGGATTGCTAATGAGCACTGGTAAATGTAAAGAAACCATAGACGAACACACTGAAGCGCTATTGCCAAAACTGGTGGTTTTATCTTTTACATCGAATGATCTTCCTGGCTTTCTGGCGTCATGTTATAATCACATAGAGGAATCCGCCTTTGGCACTCCCGACTGAAGTTTCACAAAAAATATTAGTTAAACATAGTAGCGCACGCCTCCGCAATCTTTTCGCTCAGGCTAGCGCAAGTTATGTTTTAAATGAAGTAAAAGAAAAACCTGAGAATTTCCCCCAATTCGACCCCGGCCTAGTCGACAAGGTGACCACCTCAGCATATGCTATATTGGCCGCAGGGACAAGTCTTCACGAAGAAAACCCATCTCAACAATCTATTGATGCGATAGAGGAGGCCGCGTCACTCCTCGTCAGCCTGCATCTCCACCGGCTTGAAACAGATCCATCTAGCCGCCACCACATACTGATAGCCTCTATGGCATTCTACGCCAGCGGGCAATATTCCCGTTCATTTGTCACCATGAAAAACAGCGAGACATTCTCCCGCATAGCCATGCTGGTAGGATTGTTCCTGCGTAGAAATAGACGTGATTTAATCACAGTCATAAACGGCATCTTGCTTTCTAAGACCGATGATTTTACCTGCCTTTCAATGGTTTGCGAGCCAGCGATAGAACGTGCCATTGCTCAGGCTATGTCTCATATTCTTGAATTTCAGGCGACAGGCGATCGCAGGCACATTGATTCGTCCGCTGAATCCATCGATGCCGGCATGCAAATTGCCTCTGAAATGATGTCGCCAGCACTTTGGTGGATAGCTCGATTATTGAAGTTAATGATTCATGGATTCGACAATTCTTCGCCATGGTCTCGTTTACCGTTTTTTTTCCCTGACGACCATGAATTATTAAATAAATACATTCAATTGTCGGCATTTTCCCCTAGGCCGGTTACCGAATTATGGCGCTCGCAATTGGATGCGATTCCAATTGTCCTTGACAGAAATCGCGGCGGCGCAGTTATTAATATGAGGACAAGCGCCGGGAAGACGCGAGTAGCTGAATTGGCAATTCTCCAGACCATCGCCGCCGATCCATCCGCAAAAATTCTTTACATTGCCCCATATAGATCGCTTGCATTAGAAATCGAGCAGTCGCTATGCCAGATATTCGATTGGCTTGGACATCGCGCTTCACACCTATATGGAGGTTTTCGATTTAGCTCCATTGATCGATTGGTGGCCGACGAAGCCACCATCACAATTGCGACTCCAGAAAAAGCGCGGGCAATTGTCCGATCATCACCGGAAATGCTGGCCGCATTTCGACTCATAATTGTCGACGAAGGACATCTAATAGGGGCCAACGAACGCCTGATCAGAAACGAGTTATTCCTAGACCACATCAGGACCGTCGCCACGTCATCCGGAGGAAGGATTCTTCTTTTGTCTGCGGTTTTACCAAATCCTTCAGATATTTCTCATTGGATTAGCGGTAGCCCGGACAACGTGGCCAAATCGGAGTGGAAGCCATCCGCGGAGCGATTTGGACTACTTCGATGGAATGGAAGTAAAGTGCGCATCGACTGGAGAGGCGAGTTCGAATCCTTTAACCCTAACTTTATTGAGGCCAAGCCGCTTGGATGGAGTAGACGTCAGAATAAATTCCCTGATAATAAAAACGAGGCAATTGCAGCGACTGCAATTCGATTGTCTTCAATTGGGCCGGTTATGATTTTCTCAGGGAGGGCAATTAGCATCCCGGTATTGGCCCAATCTGTGCTGCTAGCATTAGGAGAACATCCCGATGCCCATCCATGGCCGCCATCGCTTTGGGATGTATTCGCAGCCGCCTGTCGGGAGGAATGGGGCGGCGATACGGTCGAGTTTCGCGCAGCGAAACATGGTATTATTTGCCACAGCAATAAATTACCACCTCAGGTTCGAATGGCCACCGAGCGGCTTATGCGATCAATTCCACCAAAGGTAATAATTGCCACATCAACACTCGCACAGGGTGTAAATATTGGCATTTCAAGCGTGATTATTGCCAGTCCATACATCCTAAAAGAACCCGTTACGCACCGTGACTTCTGGAACATATGCGGCAGGGCCGGACGAGCTTTTGTAGACGGAGAAGGAAAGATCCTTTACGCCATAGACGAAACCGACAAGGCGTGGAAGGTCGAAAAAAACCGCGAGTTGGCCAAAATGTATTTCAATACGAGCACCTCCGATCCGGTTCAATCAGGCCTTTTGTTTTGTTTATCAGGAATGCGCCGACTTGCCGAATCGGCCGGAATCGACTTCGAGCATTTGCTTACGCTCGTAGCTGAAAATGATTTTAGCTCACTTGGGGACAACGAGAAATCATTTGATTATATTTATTCCATGATTGATGACGCGCTCCTTGCGCTGCATGAAGACCCCTCTGTCCGGGCCGAGCTGGCAGATCCAAATGCAATTATGGACAAGGTTTTTCGGACGTCACTTGCGTCTATTCAAGCCACGTCGGCTGACCACCAAATGGAACCCGATGATGTAGTCCGAACAATTCAAGCTCGACTTGGATTTATTCTTTCGAACTGTTCAGATATTGAAGAGCGACGTGCATGTGTTACGTCCGGTCTTCCTTATCTATGTGCTCGCAATATTTACCGTGACCGCCTG
>JBILBP010000120.1:0-7478 GCA_044353645.1 Planctomycetota bacterium
ACGGGGATCTGGCTGGCGCCGATCAGGGCGAGGAAATGCGCACGTTTGAGGTTTGGCAACAGTTCGAGCTGCATGGCATTGGATTCCGCGAAATTGGCATTGATGACGGCGCCCAACAGACCGAAAGTCAGACACCATTGCCAGGGGGTCGACGCCCATAACACCATCCCTGCAAGACCTAAGAAAATGATGCGGGCAGCGATCAGTAGGCTTACCCCGCCCCAGGCCTTAGCGAGCCAGACAGCGATACCGCTGGCGACCATGACTCCGCCCATCTGCCACAAGAGTAAGAGGTCTATTCGGCCGCCGTCATCCGCCGGATCTCCCAGGCACGCATTCGCGGCGAGGCCGGGTGGGGAGGGCATGCATACAGACTGCCAATCAATAAAAAAATGTAAACAGTAAGGAATAAATGCTCATTTTTTAAAGAAGCGGATTATCATTTGCGCTGTTGCAGGCCGTCGGCGTAAGCGTCAGGCGTCAGGGTGGCCCAGCCCTACCCGATGTGGTCGTGGCGCATGCCCTGACGACCTGCTCCGGGTGCCAGCGCGACCTGACGAACACCAACGTCTCCAATCCGCACCGTGCCGACCCCAAGCCAATCGCGCCAACGCGGACGCCCCACGCGCGGCAAGACACGGTCACTGCGGGATCGGCTGCGCGACCGCTCGACGGAGATGCTGCTCTTCCTCCACGACCGCAATGTCCCCTGGTCCAACTATCAGGCTGAGCGGAACCTCCGATCGATGAAGGTCCAGCCGAAGGTCTCCGGTGGAAGCCTCACTGAAGCTTGAGCCATGGAGTTTTGTCGGATCAGATTCTACCTCAGCACCACGGCCAAGAACGGGGTCGACTCGCGCGCTGCCATCGCCCTGGCGCTGGCCGGGAGGCCGTGGTTGCCGAAGGTGCCGATGACGACAAAGGCCAAAGTCATCAAGGGATTATCGGAAGGCCGCCGGAGCTGTTACATTACATCTTGGTTGGAACACTCACGAAGAGACAATCGTTTGACTCGTAGATGATGGTCCCTGTGAGACGTTCGATGGTTGTCATGACGTCGATAAGGGCTTTTCCATCGGCCTTCATGGTAAGGCGCATGTCTGCAGCACGGTGTTGAGGATCGTTCAGAATGATCTTGCGACCGCAGGCCTTACCTAGCAATGGAAGCGCTTCGGCCAGAGAGACATCAGGGAGATCCAAGCGTATCATCTGGCTCATGCTTTTCGACATGATGGCAATCTGGGCGGTGGCCAAGATGTCCTGATGCGCCGACCGCAGTAGCGCCATCACCGAGCAGGAATTTTCAAAATCATGGGATGACAGATCAAGAGTCGACGTATCGAGCAGGTAGGTCCCAGAGAACCTTTTAGCAGGAAGTGAGGACTTTGTATCGAACATGATGAAACCCGGTCCACCAGGGCGATTGAAGCCGAATGCGAGACTGGCCCCGGCAGCATCCTTCAGCTGGTAATCGAGTTCGACGGCGAGGCGATCTCCCTGCCATCGCGCCTGTCGAAAGCTGACGACATTGCTGTCTATTGGAAGCTTCTCATCCGAAGCAAGAGCAGGATGAGAAGCCCCGGTGAGCGATAGTTCATAGCCTGTGACTTCTGCATCCAGGAGCCTAGCGCGGGCGCCGCCGAGTAGCTTGAGGACGTCGATGGCGTCTTTTAAAGGAAGTCCTGCAAAGGCGACCGTGATCGGAATTGTCGCAGCATGATGCTCGGGGTCGCGAAGCCTGATCTCTAGTTCCGATCGTTTGGCGATCTGGCGGATTGCCTCGTCAAACGGTATCCCGGTCAGGGCCAGGGTGACCGGTCGGGAGGACCACGCCGGTGGCACGATCGTCTCATCAGTACCAAGCGGGCTCCATTTTTCTCCATGGATACGCGGCATCAGATACACCCTTATGGGTATTGCCTTGTTTCCATCCCCTTTGCTGGGGAGGTCCGAACCGGCTATCCGATAGACGATTGCCCCCTGGCCATCAGGGGCCGGTATCGATTCCTGGCCAATGGTAATGGCGCCATCGGGTCCATCATTGAAGCCATATTGTATCACTGCCTCAGTTCCCTTGGGTACGGAATAGCTCATCGACAAGACAACCCCATCACCATCCCACATAGCCCGATGGAGACGGATTGTGGGTTGGTCAGCAACAATCGATGGTGTCGTCTCTGGGTCCAACCTGCGAGCATCATTACAGCCGCTGCCAAGGCTGACGGCAGCGACCAAAAGTAGTGAATAGGCAGCGAAGCGCATGATGAAACCTTTTCTGATGCGAGATGTGATTGGGGACATTAGTAACCGTAGGCCAAGGCGCCGCCATCTACGGCGAGGTCGATGCCGGTGATGTAGCGGGCTGCAGGCGAGACGAGGAAGAGCACCGCCGCGGCTAGTTCATCGGGTTCTCCGTAACGGTGCAGGGGCATGCGCGCGAGGATCTTTTTCTGCCGTTCCTGGTCCATGACCTGACGGTTCATCTCGCTGGGGAACCACCCGGGGGCGACCGAGTTGACCAGCACGTTGCGCCCGGCCCATTCCACCGCCAAGCCTTTGGTCAGGCCGAGCACCGCCGCCTTCGAGGCGCAGTACGGTACCACGCCTTCGAAACCCAGGTGTGCGGCCATCGACGAGATGGTGACGATGCGGCCTGCATCGGTGGCTTTGGTCAGATGCGGGAAGGCCGCCTGGCAGAGGCTGAACACCGCATCGACGTTGACCTGCTGGATGGCCCGGAACTCGTCGGCGGTGAAATCGCCAACCGGCTTCTTGATGGTGATGCCAGCATTGTTGATCAGGAAGTCGAGGCCGTTGGCGGCGGCATCGGTTACCGCGCGGGTGGCGGCGACGCCCTCGTTGACGTCGACCGCGACATGGCGGATGCCGGCCGGATCGGGCCCGACGCCCTCGGATTTCACCCGCCCTGAGCGACTGAATACCGTCACGTCGGCCCCGGCCCGGGCCAGGAGCCGGCTGATCGCCAGGCCCAGGCCCGAGGAGCCGCCGGTGACGATGCCGCGTTTGCCTTCCAGGCTGAAGGGCGTCAGGGCCGCGATGGTGCTCGGATGCATCAGCGGATCTCTTGCATCTTGTCGTGGCGGAAGTTGAAGCCCCAGCCGTTGCCGCTGCGCGGGTGGGCCATGCCGTCAACGATCGGCATGGCGTTGTCGATCAGGCCATCGATCCAATCGAAGGACTCCGCGCCATAGCCGTTGGGAATGGTGCACAGCAGCGGGACATCGTAGTCCTTGTAGTAGTGCGGCAGCACCGGGATGTGGTGGGCCTCGGCGAGGGCCGCCGAGGCGCGCCACTGCTCGACCCCGCCGATGCGCAGCAGATCGGGCTGCCACAGGTCCAGGGCATTGCGGGCGATGAGGGCCTTGAGCGGTTCCAGGTCGAACTCCCGTTCGCCCATGGCCAGGCTGATGCCGGTCTTGGCGCGGATGGTTTCATACCCCGCGAAATCGGTGTGATGGATGGGTTCCTCGAACCAGGTGATGCCGATGTCGGCGGCCTGGCGGGCGAGGGCGATGGCGGACGGCACGTCCATACCCTGGTTGGCGTCCATCATGATCTTCAGGTGTGGACCGACCGCTTCCCGGACCTTACGCAGGCGGTGGATGTCCCGGCCGGGTTCTTTGGCGCCGACCTTGATCTTCACCGCTTTCAGGCCGCGCTTCTGATAGCGCGTCACTTCCTCAATCAGTTGGTCGTCAGTGTAGGACAGCCAACCCCCCGAACCGTACACATGGACGGCCTTCGGTCCGCTGCCCAAGACCTTCCATACCGGCTGGCCGAGGGTCTTGGCCCAGGCATCCCACATGGCGATGTTGAATGAGGCTTGGACCCATTTCAGCAGACCGTTCTGACCGAAGTACTCGCTTTCTTTGGCGAATTCCTGGGCCATGCGCACCGTTTCATGAACCTCGAACTGTTTGAGGAATTCCGCCATGTCCTGGAGTGCCCCGGTGATGCCCTTGGGAAAATAGTGGAACGATAGCAGGTAGCCCTGGCCGATCACGCCACCATGGGTCTCGATCTCGGTGATGAAGAAGTCGATATCGCTAATGGTGTGGGTGGCATCCGCAATCGGTTGTGAGATCGGGCTGCGGGCGTGAAAGAAACGGACGTCGCGGATCTGATGAGGATTGGTCATGGGGTTGCTTTCAGGGGAAATGGGGTCAGCAGACGTTGCCGAAATTCCAGTCGTGATCGATGATCGGGGCGAGGATGGCGCGGACCTCGGCGACCAGGGCGGCATCGAGCGGCTGTCCGGCGGCGGCGATGCTGGCGAGCAGACGTTGAGGGCTGGACGATGTCGTCAGCGTGGTCGGGATGCCCTCGTGGGCGACGGCGAAGGAGACGGCCAGCGCCTCGAGGGTGGTGCCGCGTGCTCGGCAGCGCTCGACCGCGGTAGAAATCAGCGCGCGCTGTCCGGGGGTCGCCGGATGCCAGCTGGCCGGACCGCGTTCGGTCAGCAGGCCGAGGGCCAGCGGCGAGGAACTGATCACGCCGATGCCGCGTTCGGCGCAGGTTGGCAGTAAGTCGGCCAATTGCGTGTCGTTGAGCGCGTAATGGTTGTGGGTCAGGATCACATCGAGGTCGCACTCGCCGACCACGCGTCGCCACAGCGGCATCGGATACGTTGAGATGCCGATGAACCTGGTCACCCCTTCCCGCTTGAGGGCGCGCAGGGTCTCGAGTCCTTCGCCGAGGGCCTGGGCGACATGCTGTTGGCCGCGATATTCGATGTCATGCAAGACCAGCAGATCGAAGTGATCGACGCCGAGTCGGGCCTGGCTTTCCTCGACTGACTTGCGGATGCGTGCTGCCGAATAGTCAAAGACATCGCTGCCGTAGCCGTTGAGCGGGGTGTACTTACCGACCTTGGTCGAGAGACGGTAACTGTCGCGCGGGATGCCGGCCAGGGCCTTGCCCAGTACGGTCTCGGCCATGGTTCCGCCATAGGCCGGTGACACGTCGATATAATCCAGACCGTGATCCAGCGCCGTGTGCACGGTACGAATGCCTTGGGCTTCATCGACCTTGCCGTAGACCCCGCCGATCGAGGAGGCACCGTAGGACAGGATCGGCACCTGCAGGCCGGTGCGTCCGAGTGGACGGTACTTCATGCTGGTATCTCCACCTGGATCTTGATCGACTCGCGGCTGGCCAGAGCGAACTCCAGGGCTGCGGGGGTTTGGCTGAAGGGGAAGCGCTGAGTCACCAGATCATCGATGCGTAGCCGGCCCGAGGCGAGCAAGGCGATGACCTCGGGGAAGGCTTTGTGGTACTGGATCGAACCGCGCAGATCGAGTTCTTTGGCCATGATCAGGTTGGCAGGGATCTGCACCTGCTCGGGCAGGGTCCCGACCTGAACGATGACCGCGCCCTTGCGCGCTACCTGGATGGCGGTGGTCAGGGCCTGGGGGGCGCCGGCGGCCTCCCAGACCACGTCGAAGCCGCCCGGCGCCAGCTCGGCCAAGCGCTCGACCATGTCGCTGGCGCTGGGATCGATCACGGCGTCGGCGCCGCTGCGCGCACCCACCTCGCGGTTGTAGGCGAGCATGTCGACGAGCACCGCACGGGCCGCGCCCAGAGCTTTCGCAATGCGCAAGATGAGCTGGCCGATCGCCCCGCCGCCGATGATGAGGATGGTGCAGCCGTGTACCGCCCCGGCCCGGCTGACCGCATGGTAGGCCACCGCCGATGGCTCGATCAGTGCGCCGGTCGCCAACGGCACCTCCTTGGGCAGGCGATGGACGTTGTCGCCCGGGGCGCAGACCATCTCACCCAGGGCGCCATCGACATGCGGCCAGGCTGCCGCCGAACCCATGTAGCGCTTGCTCACGCAGAGGTTGGCGTGGCCAGCGAGACAGGCCGGGCAGGTTGCGCAGGCCAGCAGTGGGTCCACGGCGACCGCGTCGCCGGGATGGAGTCCGCTGACCTGGGTGCCGACGGCCACGACCAGTCCGGCGAACTCGTGGCCGAGGGCGAAGGGGGTCTTGGGGACGAAGGCCCCGCAGCGGCCGTGCGCGAAGTAGTGCTTGTCCGAACCGCAGATGCCGACGTTGCGGACGCGGATGAGCACCTCGGTCGGACCAGGGGATGGTTCCGGCACCTCATCGAGTACGAGCAGCTTGGGTCCGTAAAGGCGGAAACGTTGCATGGAGACATTCCTGGTTGGTAACTGCCGTTATGAGAACGCCTCGGTCGGACCCTGCGTTCACACCCAGGGTTCGGTGGATCGTACACATGGCGCATTGCCCCGGCCGTCGCCGCACTAGCCTCGAAGGCATGGTCAAGCCTGGGGCACCGGTATTCCACAAGGGTCGCCGTCATCTGCTGATCGATGACGAGACGGCTCAGTCGAGGGCCATCGCGGCGGGCAAGATCACCTTCATGGCTGTGACCCATGGCGGGTACCTGGGTGATCGGCTGCCTGATCAGGTACTTCCCGGCCTGAGTAGCGCTGGTTCCTGGAATGCCGTCGGCGATCAGGACTGGGGTGTCCCGGCGCATCGCAACGAAGGGATCGAGATCGTCCTGCTCGAGACCGGCCGCGCGACCTTCGGCCTCGAAGGCACGACCCATGACCTCACTGCTGGCACCGGCACAGTGACGAGTCCTTGGCAGATCCACCGGCTTGGCGGACCGCATCTCGGGCCTGGGCGTCTGCACTGGCTGATCATCGATGTCGGGGTGCGCCGGCCGCGACAGGCGTGGCGGTGGCCGGCCTGGGTATGCCTGGCCCCTGATGACCTAGCCGAACTGACCGGTCTGCTGCAGCTCGGTCAGCGTCCAGTGTGGCAGGCGACCCCAGCGCTGCTGGCGGCCTTCCGAACAATGGCCGCAGCGATCGGGACCGAGCGGCCGGCCGGTTGGTCGTCGCGTCTGGCGATCTCGGTGAATGAGGTGCTGCTCGAGCTATTGGGCATCTGCCGGGCCGCCGTTCCCGCTTGCCCGGCCGAGCGCGGAACCCGTGAGCGGGTCGAGGAACTCCTGCGTTGCCTGGCTAGCGACCCCCATGTGGTCATTGGCGACTGGCCGGTGCAGCGCTTGGCCAGTGCCTGCGGCATCGGCGTCACCGCCTTCACCGCCCATTGCCGCAGCCTGACCAATCAGAGCCCGCTGCAGTACCTTATCGATTTGAGCCTGACCCGCGCCGCCCATCGTTTACGCCACGAGCCGGGTACTCAAATCACCACCATCGCCCTCGATGCGGGATTTGGCTCCAGCCAGTATTTCGCGCGATTGTTTCGTCGGCGATTCGCATGCTCGGCAGGGGCCTACCGCCGGTCTGCTCTGGCAAGATAACCGTGAGTCGAGCAGCGGATCTTGGCGTGCGCTGCTGTCCATGCGCAACGTTGCCGGAGTGCTGCCTATGAGCCTGTCAAAGATAGGCTCCTGGGAAAGAACTCGACGAGGAGACGATTGGTGACGATTGGTGATGATTGGTGATGATTGGTGATGGC
>JBILBP010000119.1:0-7478 GCA_044353645.1 Planctomycetota bacterium
TGTCGGCAGCAACTGTCGTCAGCAGCTGTCGTCAGCAGCTGTCGGCAGCAACTGTCGGCAGCGTTGCCCTGCGTCACGGATCGACCTTTCCCGAGCCCGCCAGCTGGTAGAGTGAGCCCTCCTTCCACCGTACGCCTCAGCGAGCCCGCTCATGACCCCCGATCTCCTCTGGCTCAACGACCTCGCCCGCGAAGGCGGCGCCCTCGCCCGGGAACAGTTCGGAGCAGTCGTGCGCCAGCTCAAGCGCGGTGAAGAGGCTGTCACCGAGGCCGATCGCGCGGTCCAGCGCCTGATCGTCGACGCGCTCAGCGAACGCTATCCCGAGGACGGCATCATCGGCGAAGAAAACGACGATGGCTCGGCGATCACCAACCGTCCGCCGCAGCGCGGCACGCGCGTGTGGGTCATCGATCCCATCGACGGCACCAACAATTACATCGCTGGTTACGGCGCCTGCGCCGTATGCATCGGCCTGCTCGAAGGAGGCGTGCCGATCATGGGCGTGGTGTATGACATCGCCCGTGACGAGTCGTTTCTCGGCGTGCACATCGGGACCACCAGCCACGGCGCCTGGCATGTGCGGGCTGGCCGTTGGTACCCGACCATGGTCCAGGCCGAAGCTCCCGGCGCGCAGAGCCTGCTGATGATCACCAGCAACCTGCTGATCGACGGCGCCCTGCCCAACTGGGGGCTGCGCTTACTGACGGTATGCCCGTGGAAATTGCGGATGCTGGGCTCGGCGGCGCTGGAATGCGCCCAGGTCGGGGCCGGCACCGCCTGCGGCGCGATCACCCTGAATGGCAAGCTTTGGGATGTCGTCGCCGCTGCCGCCGTGGTCTTGGGTGCCGGAGGACGCATCACTGATTTATCGGGCCGCGAAGTTTTCCCTTTCAACCTCAGCGGCTACAGCGGCGGGAAGGTCCCCTTCCTGGCGGCAGCGCCCTTGGCCCAAACTCCGCTGTTGGCGGAATTGTCCGCTTCTTGAGCTGCAGAACCTCAAGATAAAAAACCGCCGGCGACAGGGTCGACGGTGGTTTTTTCGGCTCAGTGCTCGAAGTTCCGGCCGTAGAAGATCTCCTGGATCTCCTGGAACAGGCGCTTCTTGACGCGCTCCTGCTCATGCTTGCCACCGAACTTGCCCTTGCTCGCCTTGGTGCCCTGAAACACGTAGTGGTCGAGGTCGATCTCCTTGCGGAACATCTTGGTGTGGAACAGGCTCTCTTGATAATTATTGACGTCGATCAGTTGGTAATCGTCGATGATTTCGCGCGAGACGAAATTCTGGATCGAGGTGATCGGATGATCGATGTAGTGCTTGATGCCTTCGATGTCACGGGTGAAGCCGCGCACGCGGTAGTCGAGCGAAAGGACATCGGCGTCAAAGGAATGGATGAGGTAATTGAGGGCCCGCAGCGGAGATATCTTGCCGCAGGTCGAGACGTCGATGTCGGCACGGAAGGTGGCGATGCCGTTATACGGATGCGACTCCGGATAGGTGTGCACGCAGATGTGGCTCTTGTTGAGATGCGCGACCACCGATTCCGACGGCACCGGGCCGGGTTTCTCGGGGTTTTCCGGCTCGCTCTCGATCGGCTCCTCGCTGATCAAGATGGTCACCGAGGCGCCCTGGGGATTGTAGTCCTGGCGTGCGACATTGAGGATGTTGGCGCCGATAATGCGCGTCACCTCCGTGAGGATCTGGGTCAGACGCGTGGCGTTGTATTCCTCGTCAATGTATTGGATGTACTCATGGCGCTCTTCGGCGGTCTTGGCGTAGCACACGTCGTACAAGTTGAAGCTCAGCGATTTAGTCAGATTATTGAACCCGTCCAACTTGGGCTTCTTGAAGCGGGGACGGTTCATCGCGGTGTTGACTTCGGTACGTTTTTTTGGTGGGGCCATAGTGCTTTGCCAGGGTCCGGATGTGTAGTGGGATTTCCATGAGGGGCAAGTTAAGCTCTCGCGGAAAACGTAGGTGTTCGGGGGGAGCCCGGCCTGGGCCCGGACGAGGTCCGCGTGACCCTCAACGAGGCTGCAGCTTCCGCGGCGCTAAAAGACTCCACCATCTGCGACCATCATGGCGAACAACACTTTCGGCCACGCCTTCCGGGTCACCACCTTCGGAGAGAGCCACGGTCCGGCCGTCGGCTGCATCATTGATGGCTGCCCACCGGGAGTCGTCCTCGAGCGCGCAGCAATCGCGGCGTTTCTCGCTCGCCGGCGCCCCGGACAGTCGAAACTGGTCACTCCCCGCGACGAGGAAGATGCCCCCGAGTTCCTCTCCGGTCTCGATCGCGAGACCGGCAAGACCCTGGGTACGCCAATCGCCATCATGATCCGCAACCAGGACCAACGCAGCGGCAGTTACAGCGACTGGTGGCATACCTACCGGCCCAGCCACGCGGATTTCGGCTACGACGCGAAGTACGGCATCCGCGCCTGGGAGGGCGGCGGGCGCTCCTCGGCTCGCGAGACCGTCGGCCGCGTCGCCGCCGGCGCAGTCGCCGAGCAGATGCTCAGCAACCGTTTTCCCAATTTGCGCATCTGCGCCTGGGTCGAACGCGTGCAGCACCACGATGCTCGGGCGCTGATCGATGCCCTGGCCGTGACCCGCGCCGAGGTTGACGCCCATCCCACGCGCTGTCCGCATCCCACCACCGCCACCGCCATGGAGACCGCCATCCTCGCAGCCAAGAAGGCCGGCGATTCCCTGGGCGGTTACATCCGCGTCGTGGTCCAGGGTCTGCCCCCGGGCCTGGGCGAGCCGGTGTTCGACAAGCTCGATGCCTTACTCGCGCAGGCCTTCCTGTCCTTGCCAGCGTGCAAAGGTGTCGAGGTCGGCAGCGGCTTTGCGGGAGCCGAGCTGACCGGCCTCGAACACAACGATCATTACGCTTGGCAAGCGGGTGCGATGACCACCGCCACCAATCGCAGCGGCGGCATTCAAGGCGGCATCAGCAATGGCATGCCGCTCGACGTGCGCTTGGTCTTCAAGCCCACCGCGACGGTGCTCAAACCGCAGGCCAGCGCCGATGATGCCGGCAACAATGTCGAATTGCAGGCTAAGGGTCGCCACGACCCCTGCGTGCTGCCACGCGCAGTACCGATTGTCGAAGCTATGACGGCGTTAGTGTTGGCTGACTGCTGGCTGCGCCAACGTGGCCAGGTCGGCGATCCATGGCCGGGCCTGGTGGGTCCACTTCGGGACAGCTCTCCCTAAAAGCTCTCTTCTTCAAAGCAGGTGATCGAATGCGCTGGCTTCTTCTCTCGTTGAGCGTGCTGCTGATGTCCCTCTCCGTCGGTTGCGAGAACAATCGCGCCGCCGGTGGTTGGTGGCGCTACAGCCTGTCGGGGTCATCACCATTCTGGCATGAGCTGCATGCCTACGATGACGATCCGACGCAGGATCAGACCATGATCGCCGCTCTGACCTTGTTCGCCGATGAGAAACGGGCAGTGCATCATCTGCTCGAAAATGACGGACGCGGGAAGACTATCCGCGGTACGATCCCGGTCGGATTCCGGCGGACCCCCGCGGAAGTCAGCGAAGCCATGGCCCTGCTCTCGGGCCTGCAGCCCGGCGGGCCGTATCCGGCGCCAGAAAAGCTCGTGATCCTACGCTGGTACCAGGACGGCAAATGGGTCATGGCGCGCTTCGATCGCAGCGCCCTGCCCGATGCGGTACAGTCCCTGGCGACGATCATCTCCGGCCGGCCGGTAGGCGATATCGAACCCTAAGAGTCTGTCGGAGATAGGCTCCTAACGAGTGCTCGACGCGAGCTCCCGGACCACGCGGAAGCGCGCACCGGAATGGGGCGTGGTCGCCGACCAGCGCAGGAAGTGCCGGTCATCAATCAGTACCACCAGCGAACCATCCGTGGCGCAGGCGATTTCGGGTTCACGGATCTCCGCCATCACGCGTACTTCCGCAATGCTCGGCAGGCGCCAGGGGAGACCTTCACGCCGCGTACGCGCGGCCACGTAAGCGCGGATCTGGGCTTCCGTGAGGCCAGTCGCCGGGACTGCCGACGCCGGCACAGCCGTTGATGGCACGTGTTGCTCGGCGGTAAGCGCCATCGTGAACTCCGCCTCGGTAATCGGCATCGAGGCCAGGAAAGCGGGCACGGCGCAGGACTCGCCGCCAACAAAGGCCTGATTCGCCGGTACCAAGATCAGCCGGTCCGGAAAATCAGGCAACCAGCTCAGCGTCAGCTTCTGCCCACGACGCAAGCGCAGGTGACTGCAATGGCCGGCGGCATCGGTCACCACCCAGGCCCCGAAGCGAAGCTTGCTCGAGGTGCCATCAGCGATCTGCACACGCGTCGATGAAGAAACGTCGAGCTGCCGGACACAGCTGACCTCGGCACCGTGGACTTCCAACTCGGCGATGCCCGCCAGGGCGTCAGCCTGGCTGCCATCGTCATAGGCCGCTGCTTCCGCGAGGGGCTCGTCCTCGGCGAGCCCGAGCTCATCGTGATCCGCGAGGCGCGCCCGATAATATGCGCCAAGAGCCGCGCGCACCATCAGGCTCCCCGGGGCTATCGCCTGCGCGCGGTAGAGCAGCCGCAGCCCGGCGCCGAGCGCGGCCGCCCGTTGCGCCCCGAGGCTCGCGTCCGCCGCCGCATCTTCGAGCTGCCCGCTCAGCTTGCGCGCCTGCGCGAGATGCGGCTGGGCCTGGGCGAGGATCGCCTGGGCCTGGGCCTCGTCCTCGGCTTGTTCCAGGCCGAGGACTTGCGCACGCAGATCGGGCAATTCAGGGTGCTCGGAGTCGATGCCATGGGCGCGTTCATAGCAGCCGCGGGCTGCCACGCGATCACCTTGGGCGATGGCCGCACGGCAGGTGCCGATCAAGGCCGAGGCCTCGGCCTGGCGCGCACGCACTTCGGCGAGGTGATCGAGCTCGGCGGCATGCGCCACCAAGGTCGCGTGACGCCTAGTACGTGCATCGCTGGGATCCAACTGCAAGGCAGCCTCGAGGAGACTGATCGCCATGCGCATGTCACCGGTGGCTTCAGCTTCGGCCGAGCGCAACGAAAACTCGCTGGCACGGCTCGCCTGGTAAGTCGCCCGAGCTAGGCTGAGGGCCTGTTCCTCACGTTGTGCGATCAACGCCGTAATCCGCTGATAATCTCGGACAATGGCCGGATCGTCGGGCATCAGCCCCAAAGCCTTGAGATAGCATTCGGTAGCCCGATGCAGACTTTCGTTATCGCCGATGGCGATGAAACGCAGCGCTTCCCGGACCAGGCCGGCAGCTCCCTGGCGCTTACGCAAGGACAGTTGTTCCTCGCTGCGGCGATCCATCGCCTGACGTAGACGCAGCAAGCCATCCCGCGCCCGAGGGTCATCGGGATTGCCGGCTAGGATCTGATCGAGATCGCTTCGCGCTTTATCCAGCTCGCCCATCAATTCGTGCTGCGCCGAGGATTGGCGTAATTTCTGGAGCTGCTCCTCATGCAGAGTTTCCTGCTGCCAACGCCAGAGGCCAACGGCCGCCGAGAACACTACCATCAAGGCTCCGAAGATCGCCAAGCCTAGCCGTTGTTGGCTGAAAAAACGCAGCCCCATCTCGAGTACCGAATCGCGATAGGCGCCTACGGCATGTCCGGCCATGAACGCACGCAAATCGAGAACTAGGGCGTCGACATTCTGGTAACGATCATAGGGATCGAAGGCCATGCACTTGTGCACGATCGCGATCAGACGCTTCGAGAGTTTTCGGCACCGTTCCTGATGGTCGAGACGCCGCCACTGGCCGCTGGCGGCCTGGTCCATGGTATAACGGATGCGCCCCCTCTGGTACGGCGATTCGCCGGATAAGCAGGTGTAGAGGACCACCCCTAGACAGTAGATGTCGCTGCGCTGATCTGCCGGCTCCCCTCGCGCCTGCTCGGGGCTCATGTACGCGGGCGTGCCGATGGAGCTGCCGTGGATGGTCTGATGGATATCGCTACCATCCTCGACCGGGATCGAGCGCAGTGAATGGATCTGGCGAGCTCCGCTAGCTGCCGGTTTGGACTGCTTGCTGAGGACCTTCGCCAAGCCCCAATCCATGACCAGGACCTCACCATACCGGCCGATCATCAGATTGCGCAATTTCAGATCGCGATGGATCACGCCCCGGCTATGCGCAAAGGCCACCGTATCGCAGACCTTGACGATGATCTGCAGCAGCTCGTCGACTCCCGGCCGTGGACGTTCTACTTTGGGAGCCCCCTCCTTTGCCCCACTATTATAGCCAAGCAGTTCAGCGAGATTCTGTCCCTCGACCTTCTTCATGGTGTAGATCAGCGTGCCGTCGGGTAGCACATCGAGGTCATGAACCGGAACGATTCCGGGATGCTCGAGCTGGGCGGTGACCTGCGCTTCGTGGATGAAGCGGCTCACGTCATCGGGCGCGCACTGATGCGAATGCAGGGTCTTGAGCGCGACTTCACGCATGCAGTCGCGATCGGCGACACTGTAGACGAGCCCCTGCGAGCCTTGTCCGAGCCGCTCGACCATGCGATACCGCGGCAACTGCTGATGGTCGGTGACTGCCTGACGCCAGCTTTGCAAAGACCGCGCAAACTGCGCCGGATCATCAACCCCCCTGAAGCCACTGACGGTTTCGCGGCTGCGCTCGGTCCGGCGGATGGGATTCGAGCCGGCCTTGAGCTCGAAGCTGGCTGCCGTTTCCTTTTTCGGGGGCGGCGTGCTCATCTCTTGACCGCCGGGATGAACCAGCGCTCATGGGCAACCTCAATAACGTGTTCGAGCGTCGCCACCGATACCCACGAGCCGGCTCCGGCAGCGACCTGGACTGCTGGCGCCAGACGGCAACGATAGGCTAACAGGAAAAGATGCGGTAACTGCACTGGATCGAAGGCATAACCGATCAATTCGCAGGTGCCAACAACACCGCTACGCTCCCGGGCCTTGGCCTGGACATGCTTCTTGAGACCGGCCAACCCTGAACCGGCGGCAAAAGCCTCGGGCAAGACCGCCTGATCGGCAGCGAAATGCCCGCGCTCATCGATCAGCACCTGGTCGGCTTGTTGAAAAAGGGTCACCAGACGGACCTCGGCAGCCAGTGGCTCCGCGTGAATGAGCGCAGGCTGGGCGAACCACGTTTCATGCTCCAAGGATTCAAGCATGCCCAACTCGATGCGTTGGGTGAACCCGCGCAGGGCAATACATTCACGTGTGGTAACGGAAAGTACGATATCGGTCATTGGATTAGAGATTGTGCAGCCATCGACGCAAAAGCCACAAGCCTATCAGGGAGGGGCTGTTCGAGCCGAGCATCGGACTGCTACTGGGTAAAAGAACAGAGCAAAATCAGGGTAGATGGCGGAGTAAAAAAAGGCCGCCTGGGAGGCGCCAGGAACTGAAGCGGTGGCATCTGCTGGCTTCGGAAGTCTTGCTGGCCGGCTTGTCGCGACGGCGCTTGGCACCAGCCAGGCGGTAGCTATCGCCGCCGATTTGGGAAAGAGCAA
>JBILBP010000121.1:0-7430 GCA_044353645.1 Planctomycetota bacterium
ACCGGCGGCATGAGGTGAGCAAGGCTAAACGAAATGGAATCCCGGACCGTGAAGTTTACCTATCACTGCCAATAGATCCGGAGCGCGCTGCAGAATGGTATCAAGCTTATTGTTTGGCACTGAGATAAGTACAACGGCCATGCGCAGGCGGCTCAAGTTTTGCTGGTAAGACAGATTTTTATCGATGGTTATGAAAATATCGAATTGCTTATCCGCCAGTGCGATGAGTTCGCCATTCTTGATTCCGGCCCAATTCATCATCTTGACCGAGTAGACATGATGATCAGCGAGTGAATATCTCAGCTTGAAGGGAACGCACTCATCCAACAGGATCTTCATGCGACGCGAAGTCTGCTCGCTGCCAATTCGAGGACGGCCACGACCATCTGGTTATTTACTGAGGGATAATTCTCAAGAAATTCGGGAAGAGACATGCCATCTTCGAGATTGTCGAACAATGCTTGAATAGGAACGCGAGTGCCAGTGAAAACCGGCTCGCCACCCATTAACTCCTTATCGATGGTAATGGGGTTGCTCATGGTTCCCTGAAGTATGGATTTTTCCGTGCATATCAAGTGGCGTTAATCGGGGCCGGGAGTGGCTTGAATCGATTCCATTTCATGACCTCGGGCTGAGCTTGATTGTTCTCCGCAAATCCTGAAGCGAAATGCATATAATGGTCTATTTCGGAGAGCTTCTCGCCTCCATGACCAGCGTCCCGCTCAGCCCGCGATGATCGCTCCCCGGAATCGTGAAGGCCTGTTGCCGGCCGAGCGCCAGGCCGCGACCGAAAAGATGGTCGATGGTGATGCCCAGGGGCCCAAGTTCGGCGCGCCACGTGGCGGGTTCGGGTTGGGCGACGCGCTGGATCTGGGTGGTACGCCGGAGGTTCACCCAGGCCGGGCTGGCGACCGAGAGATTCCAATCGCCAAGCATCAGGATCGGGTTTGGGTCACGCTGCGCCAGGTCCTTGACCAGGACGGCAATGCCCGCGAGCTGGACATTGCGTCGCTGCCAGTTGTCGGGGCTCCACGGTGATTGGGTGTGCACGGCGATGACGTGCAGGGGTCGGCCGTCGATGTCGAGGGTGGCTTCGATGTACGGCTCGCTGTCGAGATCGTGGATCGCTGAGCGCAGAATGGGATACTTGGAAATCAGCGCCACGCAGTCGTGCCATTTGCGTTGCAGCTGCGGCTGCCAGATCTGGTGGGGGTAGATGTCCAAGGGGATGAGCGCGCGGTCGTGCGAGCTGATCGACTCCGCGAGTACGAAGATATCCGGCTGCTCGGCGAGCACGGCGTTGATCGCCGGTGTGCGCAGATCCTTGCGGTTGTAGACATTCAGATTCGCGGTGGCGATGCGGATCAGCTGGGCGTCGGGCGCCGGTAGGGGCGCGCGCGGTTCCCAGGCGGCGCGCAGCAAGGGCCAGCAGCCGATCACCATCAGGCACAGCACGAGGGCGGCGAGCGCACGGCGTTGGCGCCAGAGGATCACCGCCGGTAGCAGCGCGAAGGCCGCATGCATGCCCCAGTGGCAGGCGATCTCGCCCGCAAACCACCAGCCGGCAGTCGGTGACAAGAGGCACACCGCCGCCGGCAGGACGCTGGCGGCGACAATAAGCTGAGCGGTCCTCGGCATCGACGGTCAGCGCGCCAGCGCGTGCGGCAGGCGGGCGAGCGTGCGCGTGGCGAAGCCGGTCATGCCCTTGGCGAAATAGCGCCAGCCGCCGGGGACGATGGCCGGACCGGCGATGTCGAGGTGTGCCCACTGCACCGACTCGGGCACGAACTCAGCCAGGAACAATCCGGCGGTGATGGCCCCGCCATTGCGCCCGCCGATGTTGTTGAGGTCGGCATGCGTGAAGTCGAGCAGGCTGCGGTATTCGCCGTACAGCGGCAGCTGCCACAGTTCTTCGCCCACTTCCTGGCCGACGGCGCGGACTTGCTGGGCGAACTGATCGTGGCGGCTCATGACCCCGCCGATGTTGGTGCCCAGGGCGACGAGGACCGCGCCGGTGAGGGTCGCGGCGTCGACGATGTGCGTGGCGCCCTGTTCGGCGGCATAGGTCAGCACGTCGGCGAGCACCAGCCGCCCTTCAGCGTCGGTGTTGTCGACGTGGATGGTCTTGCCGTTGCGTGCGACATAGATGTCGCCGGGGCGCTGGGCGAGGCGATCGGGCATGTTCTCGGCCAGCGCCAAGTAGCCGGTGACGGCGATGTCCGGTTTGCTCTGGGCGATGTGGACCATGGCCCCGAGCACGGCGGCAGCACCGCCGCAATCGCCTTTCATCTCCCACATCTTGTCGCCGGGCTTGAGGCTGATGCCGCCGGTGTCGAAGGTGATGCCCTTGCCGACCAGGGCCAGCTGCGGGGCCTTGGCGGCATCCTTCTTGGTATTCTTCCTTTTGCTCACGCCTGTGGGCACATAGCGGATCTCGACCAGCTGCGGTTCGGTCGAGCCGGCTTTGCCGACCTGCACCAGGCCGGGGAAGCGTGCCTTGCGCAGCGCGGCGGTGCCGGCGATGACCTTGACGCTGAGACCCAGGCGTCGGCATTCTTTCACCGCCCGGGCGGCGAAGGTTACCGGATTGCAGAGGTTGGGCGGCATGTCGGCCAACTCGCGGGCGAGATTCTGCGCTTTGGCGGCCTGTTGACCGCTGACGACGTCGGCCGCATGTCCGGGAAAACGCACGGTGATTGCCGTGCGTTTGGCTTCCTTGCCGCTGCGCAGGACATTGTAGCGGTAATCGGCGAGGAGGACGCCTTCGACGAGGGCCGCAACCTGAGCAAGCTTGCCACCCACCTGGACGGTGGCCGAGGTCGCCTTGGCCTGACGCACGGCGTCGACGATGTCCTTGCCCAGCAGGCGCCAGTTCTCGCCGCCCACCAGCCACGCCTTGTCATCGAGCTTGAGCAGCAGGAAGCGCCCTTCCGGGGTGACGATGTGCAGCGGTGCACCGATCTTGCCGGTGGCGATGCTGGCGGCCTGGGTTTCGACCAGACGGGGGACTTTGTGCGCACCGTGGCCGATCACCACGACGGTGAGATCGGAAGCGCCAGCCGTGGAGGTAACCGTGCAATCGTACATGGGGAGCGGTTCGGATTAGAGTTTGGGGAGCAGCTTGATGAGCAGCGCCGTGAGCTTCGGCTCGGCGCTCTTGGCGGCGGCGATGATCTTGGGGATGTTGGCGGGTTCCAGGGCATCCGGCAGGCAGCGGTCGGTGACGATGGCGAAGGCCAGGGTCTTGAGGCCGCAATGCACGGCGGCGATGGTTTCGGGTACCGTGCTCATGCCCACGACGTCGGCGCCGAACTGGCGCAACATGCGGTATTCGGCGCGAGTTTCGAGATTGGGGCCGAGCACCGCCGCGTACACCGCCTGGTGCAGGGATAGTCCCTGGGCGAGGGCCTCGGTGAGCGCCAGCTGGCGCAGCTTGGTGTCGTAGGGCTCGATCATGTCCGGCCAGCGCGGCCCGACGCGATCATCGTTCTCGCCGACCAGGGGATTGATGCCCATGAGGTTGATGTGGTCTTCGAGGACCACGAGATCGCCCAACTGGTACTGCGGATTGAGGCCGCCCACCGCCGAGCCCATGATCAGGGTCTTGGCGCCGAGGTATTTGGCGAGGCGTACGGGGACCACCACATCCGCCGGGCTATGGCCTTCATAGCTGTGCAGGCGCCCGCTGAAGGCGACCACCGCCACGCTGCCGAGGGTGCCGAGCACGATTTCGCCCTTGTGGCTCTCGGCAGTCGAGAGCGGCATCTCATCGAGTTCGTGGTAGGGGATGCGGACCTCGGCCTTGATCTTGTCGGCCAGGCCGCCAAGTCCGGTGCCGAGGAGGATCGCTACGCGCGGCTTGGTCTTGGCCCGCAGTTTCACTTGTTTGGCGAGGTGCGTCAGCTGTTCGTGAAGGCTCATGGTGCGGAATCCTGCCGGGAACTCTGGGGCGCGCTAGTCAGCGTCTCCTGCTCCGCGGAGGGGTCGTCGGCCGGGCTTACCGCCAGGGTGCGAAATCAGCGTCGGCCAATTCCTTTGCCACCAGCTCGGTGGTGACGATGCGGCGCACGATGCTGCCGTCACGGGTTTCGACGAGTAGGGGCATGCCCGGCAAGGTTGCGATGCCGCTGAAGAGTTCATTGTCGGTGACCCCGCGAATCAGCGATAGAGCGCAGATATTGGGCAGGCCCGGAGCCATGAACAACTGGTAGGTCTTGCCTCCGAAGGCGCGGGTGAAGCGTTGCGTGGGCAGGCCGAGCAGCACCGGCCCGGGTTCGGCGCCGGAGGCATCGATGGCCGGCAGGGGGCTGAGTTCGAGCTCCTGAATGGTCTTGTCGGGGAGCAGCGCCTGGGCGGTGTTGCGGTTGCGATCGATGCGGTACACGACGCCCTGGGCGGTAAGCAGGACTCGTCCTCGACTAATTCTATACGAACTCGTGACGAGGATCAGTTCGCCGCCCCGGCTGACCACGATCTTCTCGAGCTCAGCGCGGTAAAAGCCGATGTCCTCGCGCAGGGTGGTAGCGACCATCGGTGGCGCGGAGGGGAGCTGTTCGGTGGCCTGTTTGAGACGTGCCTCGATCACCGCTGCATAGTGGTTGAGTTCCTCGCGGTCGTTGCCGCTGGTCTGCTCACCGGCGATGGTTTCGGCGATCGAGATGGTGCCGGCGAAATCACTCTCTAGGGCCGGCAGAGCGGTGACCGTCACCAGCGAGAGCAGGAGCCAGAACGGTAGGAACAGAAAGGCGTAGGCGCGCACGGTGGTAGTCTGCGCGGATCGCAGCCGAGGCCAGCGAGTATCCCCGGACCGCTAAAAGCAGCACTTGCCCCGCAAGGCGAGGACCAACAATCCCGCCCCCGTCAATGGAGCCGTCATGGACCACCTCGACCAGCTTGAGCAACAGAGCGTTTATATCTTCCGCGAAGCCTACAAGCACTTCGACCGGATGTGCATGCTCTGGTCGATCGGCAAGGATTCGACGGTGCTCTTGTGGCTGGCGCGCAAGGCTTTCTTCGGCCATGTGCCTTTTCCGCTGATCCATATCGACACCAGCTACAAGCTGCCGGAGATGATCCAGTACCGCGATCGCCTGGCGATGGAATATCAGCTGACCATGATTGTCGGCCAGGATACCGAGACCCTCGCTGCCGGCGCAACCTACCCGGCGACGCGCACTCTCCCCGAGGGCGATCCGGCCAAGGTCGATCGCACGACCTGCTGCTCGCGGCTCAAGGCCGGAGCCTTGAAGGCCACCCTGCAGGGTACCGGCCCGCGCAAGCGCCTCAACTTGCGCACCGGCGTCTACGAGCCCGATACGGATCAACAGCCGTGGAACGGAGTCATCGTCGGCGCCCGCAGCGACGAGGAGGGCAGCCGCTCCAAGGAGCGCTATTTCAGCCCGCGCGACAAGAACAACGAATGGAATGTCGGCGATCAACCGCCGGAATTCTGGAACCAGTTCAAGACCGATTATGCCCCCGGCACCCACGTGCGCATCCATCCGCTCCTCGACTGGACGGAACTGCACATCTGGGAATACATCAAGCGCGAGAACATCCCCACGGTGTCGTTATATTACGACCAGGGGGACGGTACGCGCTACCGTTCGCTGGGCTGCGGCCCATGCCAGAGTGCGATCAAGTCGACCTCGAAGAACGTCGATGACGTCATCGCGGAATTGAAGAGCGGCTCGCTGCGCAACATCGCCGAGCGCAGCGGCCGTCTCCAGGACGGCAAGCACGGACTCGAAGAGCTGCGTAAAAACGGATACATGTGAACGTCGATTGGTGACCCGTTGAGCCCTTGGCGCCGCGACCCCGAACGTATGTGAATGGACACCCCATGAATGCAGCCGTGAACTCCAGCGAACAGATGAACATCGTGATCGTCGGCCACGTCGACCA
Source organism: Planctomycetota bacterium (assembly GCA_044353645.1). Lineage (GTDB taxonomy): Bacteria > Planctomycetota > UBA11346 > UBA11346 > UBA11346 > CAIUVD01. The sequence goes on from JBILBP010000121.1 coordinate 5,905, forward strand.
CGGTAAATCCACCGTCGTCGGCCGCCTGCTCGCCGACACCGAGTCGTTGCCGCAGGGCAAGCTCGACAGCGTGCGCGCCGAATGCGCACGCACCGGCAAGGTCTTCGAATACGCCTTCCTGCTTGACGCCCTATCGGATGAGCAGGACCAGGGCATCACCATCGATACCGCCCGCTGCTTCTTTAAGACCGCGCGTCGCGACTACATCATCATCGATGCCCCTGGCCACATCGAGTTCCTCAAGAACATGATCTCGGGAGCCGCCCGCGCTGAAGCCGCGGTGCTGGTCATCGACGCCAAGGAGGGCGTGCGCGAGAACAGTCGTCGCCACGGCTACATCCTCGGCATGCTCGGCATCAAGCAGGTGGTCGTGGTCGTCAACAAGATGGACCTCGCCAAGTACGGCCAGGCCCACTTCGATGCGATCGAGAAGGAATACCGCGAATTCCTCGCCGCCATCGGCACCGTCGTGCCCAAGCAGTTCATCCCCATCGCCGCCCTGCATGGTGCCAACCTCACCACCCGCATCCCCGAGATGGCGTGGTACACCGGGCCGACGCTGCTGGAATGCCTCGACGGTTTCGCCAAGGCTCCCGACAAATCGGCGGCCCCGCTGCGCTTGCCCCTGCAGGCGGTGTACAAGTTCACCGGCAACGGTGATGATCGCCGCATCTTCTCCGGGCGCATCGAATCAGGTACGGTTGCGGTCGGCGACAAGGTGGTCTTCTCGCCCTCGAACAAGACCGTCACCATCCGCACCATCGAAGGCTTCAACACCACCCCGCGCACGACCATCGATGCCGGCTGGTCGACGGGTTTCACGCTCAGCGAGGAGATCTACGTCACCCGTGGTGAGATCATCTCCCACGTCGACCGCGCTCCGCTGGTGAGTACGCGCTTCCGCGTCAACCTCATCTGGTTGAGCAAGAAGCCCTTCGTCACCGGTCGCGATTACAAGCTCAAGCTTCACACCCAGGCGGTGGCGGTACGCATCCATCGCCTGAACAAGGTCATCGACGCCAGCGAGCTGGATGTCGAGCTGACCAAAGACCACGTCGGCCGTCATGATGTCGCCGACCTGGTCCTCGAAACGCGCACGCCGGTGGCCTTCGACCTGATCTCGGAGAGCGCCGCCACCGGCCGCTTTGTCATCGTCGACGGCTATGATGTCGCGGGTGGCGGAATCATCACCGGCACCGAGGCCGATGACCAGGATGATCTGCGTGCCGAAGCCCGCCTGCGCGATTTCAACTGGGTCCACGGCGGGGTGACCAGCGCCGATCGCGCCCAGGCTAACGGCCACCGCGCCGGCTTGGTGATGTTCGTGGGCAAGAACGGTGTCGGTAAACGGAGCTATGCCCGCGAGCTCGAAAAGAGCCTGTTCGCCGCCCGGCGCCAGGCGTACATGCTCGACGGCACCAACGTGCTCCTCGGCTTGGACCATGACCTCAGCGTCGATGCCGCCCGTGAAGAACTGGTACGGCGCTTCGGCGAAGTCGTCAACCTCCTGGCGACGGCGGGGCTCA
>JBILBP010000122.1:0-7411 GCA_044353645.1 Planctomycetota bacterium
CACCAGCTGCGTACCAAGGGCCTCGCCGAAGATCTGCACGTGGTAATCGCCACGCGTAAATTTCACCGTTCGCACTTTCGCCAAGGCCCCCGCCGCCAGCAGCAGACGGGTCTTCAGATCCTTCGACAGCGGGCGTTCGAAGGTCAGCTCGATGCGCATCATGGCGTAGTTCCGGCGGGGTGCGGTTTGCGATCGAGGAGCTGCGCCAGCACTCGGCGGTTGACCCAGATGTATTCGCAGATCGAGGCCACGCTGAGGATCGCGCAGACCCAGGTCGCGAGCGTCGCCCACTGCAGCATCCACAATTTCTGCTGGAAGAAGAGCGCTGGAAAGCCCAAGCAGGTGATCAGGGTCGCGCCTTGGGCCCAGGCTTTGACCTTGCCCGAGGTCCGTGCGGCGAGCACCAGGCCCTTGGTCGCGGTCATCGCGCGCAGGGCGCCGGCGACGATTTCGCGTAGCGTCATGAGGAACACCGGCAGCCACGGCACGAGCCCGGCATGGGCGCTGCCATCGGCCGAGAGGAACACCAATTGCCCGGGAATATCAGCATAGGCGAGATCGTGCGGACCGACGGCGAAGGCCACCCCGCCGGCGGGCAGCAGGAAGGCGAGGAAGACCCCCAAGCGGTAGATCACATCGCAAAACGGATCGGCAAGCTTGCCGAAATCCGAAACTTCGCCTCGGGCGCGGGCGATGCGCCCGTCGAGCAGGTCGGTGTATTCCGCCAAGGCGCAGGTCCAGCCAGCCACCCAGAAACCCGCTCCCGGCGGGAGGAGCAGATAGGCCGCGACGACGATCGGCATCAGGCCGAGGCGCGCGAGGGTAACCTTGTCGGCCAGCGTCATCCGGGCAGCAGTCCGTGCTTACGCATGCACGCCAGCAGCGCCGCCTTCTTGTCGGCCGCCGCCGGCACGATCGGCAGGCGGAATTCTTCGCGGCAGAAGCCGAGGGCGGCGACCGCGGTCTTGGCCGGGATCGGATTGGTCTCGGCGAAGGCGTGCTTGCCGAGCTCGACAACGATGCGATGCAGGCGGCGGGCCTCGGCGATGTTGCCGGCGGCGCAGGCGTCGCAGAGCTGACGCATCAGCTTGGGGGCGAAATTGGCGACCACGCTGATCACGCCCGAAGCGCCCAGCATCATCATCGGAAAGGTCATCGCATCATCGCCGGAGAGCACGCGCACGCCGCGCTCGAGCTGCTCCTGGGTCTGGTCGAGATTGGCGGCGGCGTCCTTGATCGAATCGACGCCCCCGAGAGCAGCGATGCGGGCGCTGGTTTCGGGGAGCATGTTGATGCCGGTGCGGCCGGGGACGTTGTACAGCACCAGCGGCAGCTTGGTGGCTTCACGCACCGCCTTGAAGTGCTGGAACAGACCTTCGGCGTTGGGTTTGTTGTAGTAGGGGGTGATGGTGAGGATGCCGTCGGCACCGAGTTTTTCCGCGGCCTGGGCCAGCGACACAGCTTCGCGCGTCGAATTCGAACCGGCGCCGGCGATCACCGGCACGCGACCGGCGACGGTCTGTACCACGGCGCTGATGACCTGATGCTGCTCGTCATGCGCGAAGGTCGCGCTCTCGCCGGTGGTGCCGCAGGGGACGATCGCCTGCGTGCCTTCGGCGAGATGCCATTCGACCATGCGCTTGAGGGCAGGGAAGTCGACCTTGCCATCAGCGAAGGGGGTGACGATGGCAACAATCGAGCCGGCGAATGGCATAGGGCCTCCTAGAAGGCAATGATCGTGGGCGGGACGGCGCCCGGGGAAGGAAATATCTCAGAACGAAGAGGATGTTGACTGGGCTTGGTTGCTGGTGCCTGGTCGCTGGTCGTAGCTCGACTGATGTCCCTCTCCTCGCCAGCATCCTGATCGTGCTCGGCGTCAAGGCGGCCCTCACCGAAGCGGCTCGGTGCTGTGTGGCCTTTGGCCAAACTCTTGGCCCAGCTCATCCGCAGGTGGCGACGTGGCGCACGGCGATGCTTGCCAGGCCCCAGCTGCGTTCGACGGTGCCGGTGATCAGCAACGGTTCGCCACGTTCGAGCAGCGCCGCGTAACGCTTGAAAGTCTCTGGGAACCACGTCGTTTCAACGACGGCGGTCTCGTCTTCGAGGGTCACGAAGGCCATGTCCGCGGTGCGCAGACCGTCGGCTTCGTGATAGACCGCGTTGACGGTCTTGCGCGTGATCACCTGGGCGATGAAGGCCACGTAGCTGCCCGAAGGCAGCTGCGGGATATCAACCGCGCGGCGCGGCGGGCGACGACGAAACGAGTGCAAGTTCAGCGGGTGGGCTTCGGGCAGCGCTCCCAGGCGCTGCCAACGTCGCTGCGCGATCACGCTTGCGGGGATTGCCGGGAGGTCCGGTGGCAGGGGATCGGCCGCGCCGAGCATGGCGATCATCAGCTGACCCTGCTGGCCGCGACGTGTACGTACGCCGACCTGCTCGCCGCCGACGATGGCCACGGTCCACGCCCGTTGCGCGGGTGTGAGTGCCGCCAGCAAGCGCTCCAAGGCCCCCGCTTCGAGCAGTGCCGTGAGCTCATCGCTGGCGCACGGCGTGCGCTGCAGCAGGTCGCGGACGCCGGTGAATCCCTGCTCGCGCCTGATCGCCAACGCCGTCGCCCGGCTCAGGCCGCTGACGCAATGCAGGCCGAGGCGGATGGCGCCGTGCTCGGCGTGCGTCGCCCATTGACCGAGCTGCACACACGGAGGAAGGATCGTCAGCCCGAGGCGTCGAGCTTCTTCGACGTAGGCCGAACGGCGGTAGAATCCCCCTTCGTTGGCGATGACCCGGGCGAGGAAGACCGCCGGATGATGGGCTTTCAACCAGGCGCACTGCATGCTGACCATGGCATAGCTGGCGGAATGCGCCTTGGCGAAACTGTAGCCGGCGAACGACGAGATCATCCGCCATACGAGGTCGATCACCGCATCGGCGATGCCCTGGGCGCGGCAGCCGGCGACGAACGCGCCCACCTGCTGCGCGAGGCGCTCGGCGGTGTCGGCGCGTCCGAGGGCCTTGCGCAGGCGGTTGGCCTCCCCCGGGCTGAAGCTCGCCATCCGTTGCGCCACCAGCATCACGTCCTCTTGGTAGGACAGCACGCCATAGCTCTCGCTGACGAGTTCGGCGAGTGCCGGATGCGGATACCAATCGGGCTCGGGCGGCAAGCCGCTGCGCAGGTGATGATGGCGGGCGATGTAGACGTTGATGAAAGCCATGCCCGCCGGACGGATGATCGAGCTGTGCACCACCAGCCGTTCAAAGGAACCATCCCCGACCTTGGCCTGCAATTGGCGCATGGCCGGACTTTCGACGTAGAAGCAGCCGATGGTCTCGCCGCGCGCGAGCAGGGCACTGGTCGCCGAATCGCTGAGCGGCTGCCAGGTGGCTTCGACATCGTCACCCAGCGCCCGCAGATCCGCCAGGCAGTCGCGAATCACCGCCAGGCTGCGATTGCCGAGGATGTCGATCTTCACCAATCCCAGCTCTTCGGCCCCGTCCTTCTCCCAGGCGATGGTCGGCATCGCGAAGCGACCCTCGGGGGCGTCATCAGCGGCGACGGTCTTCGCCGCCGGATGCACCACGACCAGCTCGGTCAACGGTCCGCGAGTGATCACCACGCCACCGCAATGTACGCCGACATGCCGCGGCGCGCCACGCAGATGCGCCGCTGCCGCGAGTACCGCTGGCCACGGCTCGGGCAGGCTTGACGGCTGGCTGTCGTGGTTCTCGCCCGTGCTGCTCTCGCCAGAGCTGCTCTCGCCAGAGCGGCTCATGCCATAGCGACGCAGGTCGTGCAGCTGCTGGCCAACCATGGTGATGGCGGTATCGGGCAGACCATGCGCGCGCGCCGCCTCGCGCAGGGCACCATTTCCGGAAAGATGCTGGTGCGTCGCGACCATGCCCACACGCTGACTTCCGAAGGTGCCGACGATCCACGCCAGCACGTCATCGCGTTCGTCCCACGGAAAGTCGACGTCGATGTCCGGCGGATCGACGCGTTCAGGACTGAGGAAGCGTTCGAAGAGTAGGTTCCAGCGCAGTGGATCGACGTTGGTGATGCCGAGCAGATAGACCACCAGGCTCGACGCCGCCGAGCCCCGCCCGCAGGTCCGCCGGCCGCGTACGATAGCGTGCACGGTAACGATGTAGGAGGCGAAGCGCTTGCCGGTGATCACCGCTAATTCGTACTCTAGCCGGACGCGTACCGCCGGCGGCGGATGCGCGCCATAGCGCTGCGGGATACCGGCCTCGGCCAGGCGGCGTAGCTCGGCATCGGCATCGCACGCGGCCAGGGCCGGTGGCAGCGGAGGCAGGTGCAAGGTCTGCGGCGCACTCGCGGGCACCGCCCAGGCGGCTTCACGCCAAGCGGCACTCGCCGTCAGCTGCGCTTCATACCCGCGATAGGCCGCCGGCATCGCCAGCAGTTCGGCGAGCGCGTGGCTGCGGCCGGGCGCGCGGCTGATGGTGCCGCGTTCGCGGATCGCCCGCAGCACCGGGGCGGCGACGCGATCGTGCTCGATGTGCGTCAGCAGCGGCACCGCGACCACCGGGAACGGTGGCTGATCGGTGACCGGCCGCGCCTCGGCCCGCCAGAAGACCTCGGCGCCGGCGGCCGCCAGCCACGCGCCCAGTGCCGCCTCGCGCACCAGGACGCGCAGGCCGCGCAAGGGCGGCAGTGCCTGCTCATGGTCATGACGCCGACTCAGCCAGGTGCACAAGGCCGCGTACGCCGCCGCCGTCGGGGCCAGGGCGACGACCTCCTGCGCGTGGCAGCACAGGGTCGCCCCCACCGCCGTGCGCTGCCGGCCCCAGGCCGTCAAGGTCGCCGGCAGGCCGAGCAGGTCATCACGATCGGCGAGCGCCGCCAACACGCCCACTCCTGGGCCCACTCCTTGGCCCACTCCTTGGCCCACTCCTTGGCTAAGGAGCACATCGGGTGGGCCGGCGGTGGCACGGACTGCCGGCGGATTGGCGAGCAGGGCTTCGGCCACCGCCACCGCCGAGGCCCCGCCGGGATGGTTGCCACCCCGGCGATCAGGGCTGGGCGGCAGCGCTGCGCCATGCCATGCCGCCAGGACCTCGCCCCAAGCTCCCGGCGAGGCGGTGCCCTCGAGCAGGCTGAAATGCGTCTGCACGGCGATCAACGGCAGCGGCAGGCCGGCCCACGCCCGCTGCAGGCGCGTGCCGAGGTCGTGCAGCTGCGCCGAGCGCTGCGCCTGCCGCTGCTGCTCGCGTTCGGCATGCCGCCATTGTTCAACGAGCTGCTGATTAGGCCGCGCCGGCGTCCACGCCGTCGGTCTCACGGGCGCACTCATAAGCTGCCTGCTGGGCGCACGAGTTCGCTGCCGAAGCGCGTCCGCAGGTGATCGCGAGCGCCTTGCATGCGCCGACCACGCGGGGGTTCGAGCAGCTCGAGCTGCTCTTCGATCGGCACCAGACCGCCGGCGGTGAGACTGAAGCCTTGCCAATGCACGCGCCGCGACCATGGCAGAAGTAGGGCCTGGGTGGCGGCGGCCAACTCATCATCGTGGCGCAATTGCCGCAGCGGGCGCAGGCTGCGCTCACCCGTACGGCCATCGAGCCAGGTGCCGGCGAAGGTCAGGCGGGTGCACGCCAGGGCCGCCGAACGCAGGGCGAAACCGAGATCGCGGGCGAGATCGGCCAGCGCGCGCCGGGCCTGCTCGCCATCGAGGCCGGCGGCTCCGCCACGATGACTGACGACACAGGTGCGTTCGGGATCGACCAGGGCCGGCACCTGGGGCTCATCCTCGCCACTGAGTACGCCCAACACCGCCTCGGCCTGGGCCCCGAGCAAGCGCCGGGCATCATCGGATGCCAGCCGGGCTAAGGCGCCGAAGGTGGTGATGCCGCAATCGGCCAAGGCCTGCAACGTCGGCGGCGGGACCTCGCGTTGCCAGCGCAGCGGCCAAGACGCGCAGGCGGCGGCCTCGTCGCCGGCCGCGACCACCTGCATGCCGGTGGCCTGAGCGCGGGCGGCAAGGGCCGCTAAACGCGCCACGCGCAGGCGGGCGGCGATACCGATGGTCGTCGGCAGTTGCAGACGGGTGGTGACCTCGTGGTGCAGGCGCTGGGCCCACCACTGGGCCTGGACCTCGGCGTGGGCGCTACCGGTGACGGGGCGCCACATGGTCTCGGTGCCGTGCAGGTCGAGGTCGAGGCCGTGCTGATGGATGGCGACTCGCGGCGTGGCCGTCGAGGCCGCCGCCAGCAAGGCCCGCTGCGCCCGACGGTACAAGCCAGGGTCGGGAGTGACGATGGTCAGGTCACGGCAACGGCGCCGGGCAGCCGCTGAGCGCAGGCCGGGCCAGACGCGCTGAGCGCGGGCCTCGGACGAAGTTTCGAAGACCACCGCCTGATCACTGGCATCGACGGCCACCGCTACCGGCCGACCACGGAGAGCGGGGTCGACGGCTTGATGCACGGCAGCATGGAAACCAGAGATGTGGAGGTGGATGAACATGGGTCAGTAAAGACCCATCATGGCAGCGGGGGCGGTATGCAAGCCTGCACTTTTGAGGTGGGAGCGATGCCATAAGTTGATTTTTTGCACCCTTTCCCGGGATCAGGGCCGAGATCAGGGCCGAGAGCGGTAGGTAGCTGCGCATCAAGACGGCGCATCAAGGTGTCTGCATAAGCACCAATTGACCTTACCCCATTTGATTGACCCCTGACCACAGCCTCGGCTCTACAAGGATGCCATCATGGCAAAGCCTCGGACCCTCGTCTTCCTCTGACAAAGGAACATCACCAGACAACGCATACCACTTGACGGAGCACAACCCTCAATCACCGAGTGCCCAACCCGCACAACGTTCAAAGATAACCCCCAGCCGTTTGGCTGGGGGTTGGGACACGTTTATCTGTGAAAAATTTAACGAGTCATGATTACTTATTGGGTGGCCTTATCTGTAATATCTGTACATTCGACCGGTAAATGCTCACGGGTCTTGATTTCTGACCTGACGCCCCCGAAAAATTCCAAGTCCCAGGCTTGCCAGAACGAAACCCGCCAATCCACCGATGCCACAGCCACCGCCCTTTGCTGATTCACTTGAGTTCGGAGTAAGCCGATCCGGTATGGCGGTAACCGTCAACGTTGCGCTGTTTGAATCTACACTTTTGACAGAGTTTGTCGCACTGACACTGAACTGCGCGCCGTTATCGCTAATCTCTGTTATCGGGGTGGTATAGCTTGCAGATGTCGCACCGCTGATAGCAGTTTTGTTCTTATACCACTGGAATGCTGGCGCCGGCACACCGGTGGCGACGACCGTAAAGGTCGCGGTCTGGCCCACCGTTACGGAACTGTTTTGCGGTTGGTTCGTGACGGCGGGTGCGACGGGGGCTGCGGCAGTGGCTGTGCCGCTGATGGTCCAGTTGTAGGGATTCTCGT
>JBILBP010000123.1:0-7395 GCA_044353645.1 Planctomycetota bacterium
TCCAGCAGATGAAGGCCTATGCCGACATGCTCGCGGCGGTTGCCAAGAGCGTCGATCAGTTCGCCGACGAGAACATCAGCGATGAGCAGGCGCGTACGCACCTCGCGGCGCAGAATCCGCAATTGCTTGAGGTCAGCGACAGCGGCAGCGGCCCACGCCTGCAGCTGAAGGATGGCGATGCCGATCTCAGCACCCTCGGCGAGCGCTACAAACTGATGTCGGTCGACGTCAGCGATGCCGCCAGCGAAACGGCCCTCGTCAACGCCGCCAAGCTGGAGCTTGCGCAGCAGCGTCAGCAACTGCTGTCGACCATGGTCCTGATGGGCATCAACCGCATCGTCATCACCAACGGACGCATCAACGCCAAGGTCGTCTTCGATATCCATGCCAGCGACCAGGCCGATCGCCAGGCTCGCGCCTCGATGAGCGATGCCAGCGAAAGCTCGTCGGCGGCGGTGGCGGCAGTCGCCGCCCCGTGGGGCGCTGCCGGCGGCTACAGCAGCACCAGTCACCGCACGACGGTGCGCAGTTCGATCAATGACAGCAGCGAATCGAAAGCTGACATGAATGCCAAGCTGAGCGGCGATGTGCTGTTGGCTTTCAAGTCCGAGACCCTCCCGCTGGAACGCATGCTCGACCCCGGTGGCATCCAGCTGCTCACCAGCAAATCGCAACCTTTGCCGAGTTCTGGTCGTCCCGGCGCATCGCCGGTGGCGTCCCCAGCCCCTGTTCCGTCCGGAGCCCATCCATGACTTATCTGCCTCCTTTGCGCTCCGTCAGCGTGGCTCTCACCTATCCACCGATGGCCTCACCTATTCAGCGTCGATCGGCGCCGCCGGGTCCCCGCTATGGCCAGGTCTCGGCCTCGGTGCGGGCCCCGCAGCAGGTCGCCGACATCAGTACGCAAGTCACTCAGGCGCTGCGGCAGAATCCCGAATTCCGCAATCTAGAGCTGCGCGAACGCGAAGCCCTGGAGCGCAATCTCGCCAAGATCACCGGCTATCTCAGCGATCCGGCAGCGGGTTTGCGCGGTGCGGCGCGGGCCAAGGCCCTGGCTCCGCATGAGCGTGGTCTGGCAGCGCGGGGCTTGGCCGATGATCACGTCATCAGCGATCAGAATCGGGTGATCACCCAGCAGAATGACGGCGGGCAGATGGATCGGGGGATCAAGAATTTCAGCGGCGATGCCGCCAATGCTGGTAGCAAGGCCATGGCCGACCAGGTCCAGGCGATCAACTTCCCGAAATTCGTCGCCAGCCTGATTACCGGCGTTTTCAACGCTATCGTCGATGCCTCGATCAAGCAGATGAAAGCCTACGGCGACATGCTCGCCTCGGTGGCCAAGGCCGTCGATCAATTTGCGCAAGACCACATCACCATGCCCCAGGCCAAGCAGAATGTGCAGAAGAGCTTTCCCAACATCTTCGACATGATCGACAAGGGTGACGGCACGGGCAGCGATCTGAAGGTCAAGGACGGGGTCGATGCGATGCCCGATTTCAAGGCAAAATACGGCTTGGATGAGGACGTCGACCCCACCGATCCCGAGGGGCTGGACAAGATCGTCATCGCTGCCCAGCTGCAACTGGCCCGCCAACGTCAGCAGCAGCTGGCGTCGATGGTGATGATGGGCGTCAATCGCATCGTGGTTACCGATGGCAAGATCAACGCCAAGGTCTTCATCGAGGTCAAGACCAAGGACAGCTCGACGCGCAATCGCAACATGGACCGTCATCAGAGCGACACCCAGATCCATCAACAGGATAAGCACGAGGGCAGCGTCTGGGGCACCGATGAAGAGGATACCCATGATACCCGCATCTCGACGGTGAACGTCAATGAGAGCGGCGGCAACGTCGATCAGAAGACCCTCGACACCAAGGCCCAGCTCACTGGGGAGGTCTCGATCAATTTCAAGAGCGACTATTTTCCGCTGGAAAAACTGACCTCGCCCGCCGATCTCACCAACATGCAGGAGATCGCGACGCCGAAGAGTGCCAAGGCACCTAGCGCAAAATGAGCGCCTCCGTGCCGCTAGCGTCGCGGCGGCTTAAGCCGTACGCCTTGGCCAGCTTCGCCCGTCCGGCTTTATCGGGCCTGCCGGCCCTGCGCCTAGCCCTGGCGCGCTGTGACGATCAATTGGCGCGGCACCTCGCGGCGGCGGTGGCGCGCTATGGCAGCGCCGCCCTCGACGTCGTCGACCTTCCCGATTTCGCTCCCGAAGCCATCGATGGTGAAGCCCTGCACATCGCTGCCGTGCTGCTGTGGACGTCGGAACTCGAAGCCGCCGGCCTGCCGGGTTTCCTCGAAGCCCTCGCCGAGCAGCTCGCGGATGGGCGCTGGCTGGCGGATCTCGGTAATGGCGGCATGCGCCTGCTGCGCTGGTGGCGCGAACGCAGTCAGCGCTTCACGGCTGATGAGCGCCACGGCCTCTATCAGCGGCTGTTCGGCGATGACTCGGGTTTTGCTCGCGATTTCTCGACCTTGGTCAACGCCCTCGATCAATTGGGGCGGATCGCGGTCGGGGAAAATCCTGCGCATTATCGGGCGCAGGTGACGCAGGCGGCAATGACTCTGGCCGGTCCGCTCAGCCGCCGTGCTACCGGCATCGCCGCCTTCGCCGCCCGCGACATCATCGCCCAGGTGCGCACGGCGATCGAGCTGCTTACCCAACCCGACATCATCGCCGCCCTCGGTGGCCAAGGGCCGTGGGCGGCGATTCGCCTGCATGGCAACGAACTGCTCGGACATGTACCTGCCTGCACCGTGCACCTCGCCCGCGCTCGTGCTGGGCACCAGATCCTCACCTGGTTGGGCGAGCACGCGGCTGACTTGTCCGGCGGGATGCTCGCGGTCTCGCCCGGTGATGGCGCGGTCGATGCCGCGCAGGCGTGGCTCGCGGTCGAGGCCGGATGATGACGGCGGCGGACGCCATCCGGGCTCCGTGGTCTCACCAACGTCCGGCGGTGCCTAAGGCTGTATCACGGATACCGCCGGGGTGCGAATCCCGGGTTTCAGCGCAGCTTAGCCCGGAGCATCTGCAGGCCCACGCGGCAGTGCGCCAGGCGGTTACCGCCCTGGTGGCGAAGACTCCGGCCTTGCAGCGTCAGCCCCAGCTGGCGGCGGCCTTGGCGACGCAGTTGGAACAGGTGGCCCTGGTCGGCGCCGAGCTGCTCGCCGAGGACCGTCGGCTGACGCGGCAGGTCAACGGCACGCGCGGGCAGGCGTCGCGCCGGCAGCGGCCAGCCCTCGCGCACGCCCAGCAGGCCAGCGAGCATTTCGATCCGCGCGCCACCAATGCCGCCGCCGGCACGGTGCAGGCGCTGCGCGATGCCATCGATTTTCCGACCTTCGTGACCTCCCTGATCAACGGCGTCTTCCATTCCATCACCAGCTCGAATCTCTCGCAGATCACCGCCCTCCAGGACCTGCTGAGCAATGTCACGGCCAGTTCCGAGGGCTTCGCCGCCAGCAACATCAGCGACGCGCAGGTGCAGGCGTGGCTGACCTCGCGGTTACCCTTCCTGACCCGCGGCAGCGACGGCACCCTGCTGGTGGCACCGGATAGCGATCTCACCGATCAGCAACCAGCACTGATGAGCAGCCTCGATGCCACTGCCGAGGAAGTCGCGACCATCGATGAAAGCGAGCTGGCGACGACGTTGCTGCCGCTGGCGCGGCGCAAGATGGGCCGCGATCGCCAGCAGGTGATGGCGACCCTGGTGATGATGGGCTTGCAGCGCGTGGTCGTCGATGATGGCCGTCTGCATGCTTCGATGGAGTTGCAGGTCGATGCCCGCAGCGCCGCCGAGCAGATGGAGGCTAGCCAGTTCGATACGCGCACCACCGCGGGAGCCTCGGCCAGCGCCAGTGTCGGACCATGGGGTGCCAGCGCCAATGTCAGCACCACGGTCGGCTATGTGCGCAGCGATGCCCTGCATACCCAAGAAGAGATCGCCGCTCGCGCCGGTCTGCGTTCGAGTGTCGATCTGACCTTCCGTACCGAGCAGGTGCCCTTGGATCGCATGGCGGATCAGCAGGCGCGTCAGGCGATCATGGCCCGCACGCCGGTGCCGACGAGCTGGAGCAATGCGTCGCTCCTCGATCAGGGGACTCATCTCAGTGCACCGACCTTGGCCGCGCCTCCGGCCTTGCCCGCTCCACCGCCCGCTCCCGCTCCGCCAGCGAGTCGCCCACCGGCGCCTCCGGTCGTATCGCCGACAGCCGCCACTCATGCACCGGCGCCTCCGGCCGCATCACCACCAGTCGCATCACCACCGGTCGCGGCACCGGTGGTCTCACCCGCGCCGCCGGCGCATTGATCGGGAGCTTCTGCCATGTCTGCGCTCATCGTCATCCGGCCTGCAGCCCTTGCTCTTCTCACCCAACGCTGTGCGGTGGCGATGAGCGTCGCTCCGCACTTAGCGGCGGTGGTCGAGCGGGTGCTGTTGCCAGCGCGTACGCTGCAGGCCCTCGCCGATTTGGCAGTGCCCGCCCTTGGCGATGATCCATCAGCGCCAGAGCGCCTGCGCCTGCTGCTGGCAGCGGTGGCGACACCGTTCGAGATCGATCATGCCGCCGCTCAGCAGGCCCTCGGCACGCCGAAAGGACTCGCTCCTTCGCTGGTCGATGCGAGCGCTGCCGATGCCGGTTTCATCTGGCCAGCCGAGGCTCTCGTCGATCTCGGCGCGGTGGTGATCCTTGGTCTGGCCTGCATCCGCGCCGGTGCTCCCCTGGGTCTGGGTAGCAGCTTGCTGGGGACCTTGTCGGGATTGGTCTTGGCTACCAGTCCCGCGGAAGCTGTGCTGCGCTGGTTGCGTTTGACTACCACCGACACGCATTTCGTGAATTTTCTCGAGACCTTTTCCGATATCGCCGCTGGCCGTAACGGACTCTATCGTACCTTTGCCCGGCACCTTCTGGTCGATCAGGGCGAGCGGGCGCGGTGGCGTTGCATCTTGGCGCTGTTCGGAAAGAAAGGCCTGCAGGCCGATGCCCGCACCCAGCAGGGATGGATCGCGGCTCATGCCGACGGTTTGCAAAGCTTGCACGCCGAGGCCGGTGATGATCGCTATCGCTTGGGTGGAAATTTTCCGCCACCCTCCGCCAGCACCTCAGCGGGCTTGTTGGCGGTGGCCGTGGTTGGGCGCCGTGGCGTCCTGCCCGAACGCCTGTGGGCCGAGGTCTTGGAATGGACCGACCTGAACATCCTCGTGCGTATCCCCGGTGGCATCGCCGGTGGGTGGGTGGGTTTCAGCTCGAGCGGGCTGGTTGATAGCGCCAATACATTGCGCCTCGGTTTGCGTCAACGCTGGCACACTCCATCGGTACCGGGCCTCGAGGATGTGCCGGTGGAATTGATTCCGCTCATCCCGCCGATTCCTCGGCCACCGCGAGTTCTGACGGCGCCACCGCTACAGATCATCGCCGTCACCCAGGAGGGGGTCGATGGGCCGCCGTCGTGGCGCGTGGCTCCCGGCGAGCGCTTGCGCGTGGTGGTCAACATCAGCTCCGGCGGACAACCGGCATGGGCATGGATCGAAGGCGCGAGCACCGCGCGTAGCCGGATCGAGAAGGATCGCATTGTATTCACCGTGCCGGCGGGGCTCGGAAATCCCGGCGCACGGGTAACGGTGAAGCTCGCCGAAGACCCGGAAACCGAGGCCGTCGATGAGCAATCGATCGGCCCCATACAGCGTCTACCGGTACAGCGCGTGGTGTTGATCCTGCCGACGCTCGTGATCGGCAACGACACCGATGAGGTCGATGACGAGGTGCTGACACCACGCCGTGCCGATGCCGCCTTGGCCGCCGCCGCCCGGCGCACGGGGCTCATCATCCAGCGCCAATGGTTACCGACGGTCGCTGACGATCTGGCGGTGCTGTATGGCCCGGTGAATCCGCAGGACGGACGCCTCGACGGCATCCTCTCGGCCCTCCAGCGTACGGCGGTGTGCACGCCGGGGGCAGAGGATGCATTATGGCTGGCACTGCTGCCTGGGGATGACGCCTGGCAGCGCCATCAATCGGCGACCGCAGCGGCGCTGGTTGCGGTGTCAACCGTCGCCGGCCTGGACAAGTTGCTGGCGAGCGTGCTCGAAACCGCTAACGCGCCGATGAGCGATCCACAGGAGGTTCTGCGCCTGGCTGGATCCGTCGATCGCCAGGGCGGCATTGCCTGGCAGTCGGTGCGTCAGGAATCGCGGCGTCTGCCAGCCCAGCGGGCATCACCGGCGAACGCACCACTCCATCATCCCTCGCTCATCGCGGTAGTGCTCGATGCCCAAGGTCACGTGATCCATGAGCAACCGCTGCTGAGCGTGGCCCCCGTGACTGACGATCATCTGGCGCTGCTGATTCCGCTCGCGATGGCGGCGATAGCGGTCGAAATCCGCCAGCGTTTCACCACCGCCGTGGTCAGCGATCATGATGTCACGGTGGCGCGCGTGGTGCGTCCGACTTCGTCATTGCAGTTGAGTGCGAAGTTGGCCGGCGACCGGGTGCAGTGGCAGGTTAGCCAAGCCGATGGATTGCCAGAATTCCTGACCTTGGAAGCGGCCTTGGCCGCACCTCAGCAACTAGGCTGGACCGAGGTCAATCAGCCCGCGCCAGAATCATCGTGGACGAAACTCGAGGGCTGGAGCGCCGGCTGCGAAGAGCAGCATCAGCCGCAGTGGTCGCGTTACGCTCTGCGTGGCGTCCTCGAGCTGCGCCTGGTTGCTGATGATGGTTGGCACAGCGTCGCCGTGAAGCTCTCGGGGCCGCCGCCGAAACCGGCCGCGACGCTACGCATCCGGCGCATGGCCGATGGCCGGCTGTGGGCGGATGGAGCCGGTACGCCAGCATGGTCGGCCGGGGGTGTAGCCGTTGGCGGCCAGCGGCTGCTGAGCGTCGAACAACCGGGAAAGGTCGAGCTGCGCATGGGCCGCGGTTCGCGCACGGTGCGCGATCACCTCGCCATCGCCCTGAGCGATATGGGAGTCTAGGATGGCGAACATCGGCGTGACCGCCACCCGTCGTAGTTCCTCCGAAGCCCGTGATCCGTTCAACAGCTGGGCCTGGGCCCTGGTTGACGACCTGCGCTGCTTGCTGATGGGCCATGGCCATCTGTGCGTCGAGACCTCGGTGGGGCTTGAGCCCTTGGCCATCCAGCTGCTGATCGGCGTCGAGCCGGCCTCTGCCAACGCGCCGATGCGGGCCGATGTCGCCATCGCCGATGAGTCGCCACCCGGCACGCACGGCAACGATGATGCCAGCTTCGATCTCGCTGCCCGGCTCTACGATATCCTCCCCGAACTCGGTGCGGAACCGGCGTGGCCGGTGTTGGAAGGCGATAAGCAGGCGCGCGCGGCTTGCGCTTTGCGCGTGGCGTTGCCCGTCTCTGGCGCAGGCGAT
>JBILBP010000124.1:0-7341 GCA_044353645.1 Planctomycetota bacterium
GCATGATCGACATCCTGGCCGACGTGGAGGGTGAAATAATTGATCTCCTCGTCGGCGAAGCCGGCATCGCGCAGGCCGCCGATGATGTTGGCGAACATCGTCGGAATCGCCCATTCGTGGCCGGGGCCGACCGCGCCCAGGCCGACCAAAAAGGGCTGCTCGCTGCACAAGCGCAGGTGCTCGGCGATGAAACCGGTCGAGGCCGGATGCAGGCGGATGGCATCGAGTTCGGCGTCCTGCCAACCGCAGGCGCGCATGAAGACGCGGTAGTGGGCGGCGTGGTCTTCGCCGTCGCTGCGCTCGCCGTATTCATCGACAAGGACTTTGGCCAACCAGATCTTGCTCTCCGAAGACGGAGCGTTGAGCAGCAGCAGTTCGAGGTAGCGGGTGAAGGTCCCCACCAGCGGGTAATGCTGGCTGCTGAAGATCTTGAAGTCGTCACGGCGCTTAGGATCGAGGCGCATGCGCCCGAGCAGGGAATGCCCGACCCCGGGATGATGGGCGACTTCATCATGCAACTGACTGAGAAAGGTGCGGGGATCCATGGTGAGAGGATCATTGTGGCCGGGGGCGTGAGGCAACACCGTCGGCGCTCCTCTTTTGCCGGGCCGCGTTAGGCTGTTCGCCATGCGCCGCCTGCTGGTCAGTTTCGCTCGTATCGGTCAGGCATTGGTCAATGCCTGCTATTCTAGCATAACCGGCAAAACCGGCGATTACCGGGCGGTGCCGGCGCCGGCGCAGTGGGCCGGCTTTATCGCTCGCCTGCTCGCCAGCGACGAGGCCGATGCCGTGGTCCTGCTCGGCAGTCCGCTGGAGAAGCGCGACGCCGAGGGCATCGCCGGCCTGGTGCCCGCGGCTTGGCGTTCACACGTGGCGGTGTGGGCGGGTTCTGCGCCAATTCGCGAGCAGCCGGCCCTGGCCGCAGCCGCGAACGCCCTGATCAGCGTCTTGGAACGGGTGATCGGCAAAGCCCCCTGCGGTCCGTGCCAGAACACCCCGCGGATGGCCGCCTCTCGCGCCAACATCTGCCTGACGCAGCTGCCCGAGGACGCACTCTTCGCCGGCTGGAAACGACTCATGGCGCAACCGCGAACCACGCAACAGGCCGTTATGCAGCGGGCCCACGCATGAGCACCGCCCTACGCTATCACGAGGCCACCAAGTACGCCCCCGAGACGATCAACAACCACCCCGCGATCGATTGGGCGGCGGCGCCCAGTGCGTTCAAGTCGTATGCCAGCGAAGCTCCGATCCGCCTGGCGGCCTTTCTGCCGCACGATCCGAATCCGTTCACCGGCGATCATCCGCGTGAACTGGCCGCGGCCCCGAGCGGCCTGACCCTGGCTGGATTGTCGCGGCTGATTTACGCCACCTACGGCGTCACCGGTCTGATCCAGCAGGCGTCCAAGCCCATCTATCTGCGCGCGGCGCCCTCTGCCGGCGGCCTGTATCCGGCCGAGATCTACCTCGTGGTCCGCGACTTCGCCGGCCTGCCGCCGGGCCTCTACGGCTATCACCCGCTGCAGCATGCCCTGGTCCTGCTGTGGGAAGACGACGGCGCACACAGCACCTTGACCCAGGCGTGCTATGGCCATGCCCAGGTCGCGGCTGCGCCGCTGACGATGATCGTCAGCGGAGTCTTCGAGCGTAGCCGTTGGCGCTATCGCGAGCGCGCCTATCGCCGGGTCCTGCTCGATACCGGTCATCTTCTGGCCAATGCCCTGCTCGTCGGCCCCGAGCTCGGGCTGCGCGTGGGGCTGACCGCGGCCTTCTGCGATGAGCGCCTCAACGCCCTGCTGCGCTGCGAGACCGGCGAAGAAGGCGCCCTGGCGGTGCTGCCGATCAATGCCCCGGGAACTCCTGAACGCCCGGCATGGGCGGCACTGCCCAGCCCGCTAGCGAGCAGCCCCTCCGAGCACGAGTCGGCCGGCGACAGCTTGCAGGCCCTGCATGCGGCCTCGGCAAGCGGCTTCGAACGCCCGCGTCTGCCCGCGCTCGGCGATCAATCCGCAGAAGCCCTCCATGCCAAGCACGGCTGGACCGCAGGCGTCTCCCTGCTCGGCGACGGCCTGGCGGCGAATCCCCTGGCCGAGCAGATCTTCCGCAGCATCTGCGAGCGCCGCTCGACGCGCGGCTACCGTGACGCCACCATCACCAGCGAGCAGCTCGCACGCATCCTGGCGGCGACCTACCTGCCCGAAGAAGTCAGGCTGCACCAGCAGCCGGCCCTGGTGCCCGATCTGCTGATGACCTTCATCGCCGTCGTCGGCGTCGATGGCCTCGACGACGGAGTCTATTATTTCGCACCGCAGGGCCTCGAGCTGCGACGCATCCGCAGCGAGGTCTCGCGGCAAGCGCTGGGCTTCCTGTGCCTCGGGCAGGAGCTCGGCGCGCGCGCCGCGGCAGTGGTCTTCCACGCCGCCGATCTGACCAAGGCCGTGCGTTGCTATGGCGACCGCGCCTACCGCTATCTGCACCTCGATGCCGGCATGCTCGGCGAGCGCTTGAATCTCGCCGCCTTGGCCGAGGGCCAAGGCGCCAGCGGCATCGGCGGCTTCTTCGACGATCAGATCACCGACCTCCTTGGCATCCCCCGCGAACAAGCGGTAGTCTATGTCACCACTTTGGGAAATCCGGCATGAAGTGCTATTCGTGGAACGTCAACGGCATCCGCTCGGTAGCGACCAAGAAATGTCTGCCCTGGGAGATCCTCCCCGGGGCCGAGGTCATCTGCCTCCAGGAGACCAAGGCCCAAGAGCATCAGATCCCCACCCTGGCCACGCCCGAGGGCTGGCACAGCGCCTGGCATTCTGCAGAGAAACCCGGCTATTCGTCGGTCGCCATCCTCACCCGCGAGCGCCCCGATGAGATTATCACCGGCCTCGGCGATGCCGAATACGACCGTGAAGGTCGCGTCCTGGCGGTGCGCTTCGGCAACCTCGTGATCATCAGCGCCTACTTCCCCAATTCGCAGGAACTCGGCAAACGCATCGATTACAAACTCGGCTTCTGCGCCCAGATCGAGGCGGTACTCGCCGCCCATCGCGCCGCCGGGCGGGAGGTCCTGCTGATGGGCGATTACAACATCGCTCATCAGCCCATCGACCTCGCACGACCAAAGGAAAACGAGAAGAACGCCGGCTACCTGCCCGGTGAACGGGCCTGGCTGACGCGCCATCTCGAACTCGGTCACCACGATGTCTTCCGCGAACGTAACCCGGAATTGACCGGGGCCTATACTTGGTGGACCAACTGGGGCGGAGCCCGAGCGCGCAATATCGGATGGCGGATCGATTATGGTACGGTCAGCAAGAATCTGCGGAGCCGGGTCAGCGAGGCTGCGATCTATCCGCTGATCATGGGCAGCGATCATTGTCCGATCTCGATCACCATCGGTTAATTCCTTACCTAGGTAATCAATTACCGCTACTAAATTATTAATCGATAATTTCAAACCTTAATTTCCGCTAACGGTGATGACCCCGATCGACGACAACGTAGCGATGAACGTTTCTGAAAATGCGTCGCTACGGGCTTTACTCCATGCCGATGAGGTCTTGTGCCAAGAGCTCGCTCGACTGCGCTTTGCGCCGCCGGTGCATACCGTCTACAATCCGCTCGAGTACGCCGGGGCGATGCACCGCAGGTACGTGGAAACTTTCGCGCATGTGGATGTGGAGGTCCTGTTTCTGGGCATGAATCCCGGCCCTTTCGGCATGACCCAGACCGGTATTCCGTTCGGCGAAATCATCGCCGTCCGCGAATGGATGAAGCTCGACGCAGCCATCGGCAAGCCCGCGATCGAGCATCCCCGGCGTCCGATCGAAGGCCTCGCCTGCACCAAGAGCGAGGTCAGCGGCCGGCGTCTGTGGGGCCTCTTCAAGCATCGTTTCGGCACGCCGGCAGCGTTCTTCGCTAAGCACTACGTCGCCAATTACTGCCCGCTGGTGTTCATGGAGGAGAGCGGCGCCAATCGCACTCCCGACAAGCTACCTGCCGCCGAAGCGCGTGCGCTGCAGACGGCGTGTGACGCGCACCTGATCACCCTGATCAAGACCCTGCGCCCGAAATGGCTCATCGGCGTCGGGGTCTTCGCCAAGAAGCAGGCCGAAGAAGCCCTCGCCGAAGCCCGCATCACCACCGTCAAGGTCGGCACCATCCTGCACCCCAGCCCGGCCAATCCCGGGGCCAATCGCGACTGGGGCAACCAGGCCACCAAGCAGCTGATCGAGCTTGGCATCTGGCACTGAACCAGCCGCGTCGAGTGCAGGATGCCGAGGGGTGCCCGGGGCGCGGGCCGTCTCCCCTAAAAAAAAGCCCAGCAGAGCCGGCGAGCGTGAGGTAGATTGCCGGTAGAGGAATTCCTATGCTTCTGCGACCAGTCTTGACTTGCCTTGCCTCTGCCTCTGCCTCTGCCTCTGCCTCTTCCCTTGCCCTTGCCCTTGCCCTGTCTGGTTCCCTGAGCGGGGCCGAGACGTACTGGCTGGGGAATCCGGTGCCGAGCGATAAAATGCGCGAATTATCCACCGACCGGCCGGATACCACAGAAAGCCCATACACCGTCGATGCCGGGCATTTTCAGATCGAAGCCGAGCCGCTGAGCTGGACCCGCGATCGCGAAGACGGGGTGACCACGACCACGACCAATCCGTCGGTGAACATCAAAGTCGGATTGCTGACCTGGATGGACCTGCAGACCGTGATCGGCTATTCGCGCGTAACCGCCAAGGAAGACGGCGCGACCGACCAGGTGGCGCGCGGCATCGATGACCTGACCCTGCGCCTAAAGATGAATTTCTGGGGCAATGACGCCGGCGATACCGCCTTCGCCTTGATGCCCTTCGTGACCCTGCCAACCCATGGGCGCGAGTTCGGCGACCAGCGCCAGGTGACCGGCGGCCTGATCGCGCCGCTGGCCTTCACCCTCCCTGGGGAGTGGTCATCGGCGGTCATGATCGAGCTGGATATCGACCGCAACCTCGCCGACGACGCCTACACCGCCACCCTGGTGCAGACCTTGACCGCCAGCCATGCGCTGTGCTCGCAGGTCGATGGCTTCATCGAGCTCGTCAACGTCGCCCCAACCGAGGCCGGAGCCGAGGCCCAAGCCTACGCCAACGGCGGCATCACCTGGGGCCCGACTGAGCATCTGCAGTTCGATACCGGCACCAATGTCGGCCTGACCAAGGCCAGCGATGATCTGCGCTTCTTTGTCGGTGTATCGTATCGCCACTAGCGACCAGCGGCCAGGGGACAGGGGCCAGGGGCCAGAGGCCAGAGGCCAGAGGCCAGGGGCCAGAGGCCAGGGGCCAGGGGCCAGGGGCCAGAGGCCAGGGGCCAGGGGCCAGGGGCCAGGGGCCAGGGGCCAGGGGCCAGGGGCCAGGGGCCAGGGGCCAGGGGCCAGGGGACAGGGGACAGGGGCCAGGGGACAGGGGACAGGGGCCAGAGGCCAGGGGCCAGGGGACAGGGGCCAGAGGCCAGGGGACAGGGGACAGGGGACAGCGTTTAAAAAGATCCTCGCCGGCGCGATCAATCCCTTTTTAGAACTGATCAGCGCGGGCGATGGCCATCAGCGTTGCCCGTGCCTTGCGCAGGGTCTCTTCGAATTCGCCCGCGGCGGTGGAGTCCGCGACCACCCCGGCACCGGCCTGGACGTGGACTTCGCCGGGGGTCAGGATCGCCGTACGCAAGGCGATGCAGGTGTCGAGATTGCCGCGGAAATCGAGGTAGCCGACGGCTCCCGCGTAGGGTCCGCGTTTGACCGGTTCGAGGGCGTCGATGATCTGCATCGCGCGGACTTTCGGCGCACCTGACACCGTGCCGGCGGGATGGCAGGCCTTCAACGCATCCAAGGCATCGAGACCCGGCCGCAACTGTCCTTCGACATGCGAGACGATGTGCTGCACGTGCGAATAGCGCTCGATCACCATCTGCTCTTTGAGTACCACGCTGCCAGGCACGCTGACGCGTCCGACATCGTTGCGCCCGAGGTCGATGAGCATGACGTGCTCGGCACGTTCCTTGGGATCGGCAAGCAAGGCGCGACCGAGGCTCTCGTCCTCTTCTGGCGTGCTGCCACGCAAGGCGGTGCCGGCGATGGGGCGCACCGCCACCGTGCGCGAGCCATCGGCCTGGGCCTCGACGCGCACCAGCAGCTCCGGACTGGCGCCGATCAGGCTCGCCTGATCCAGGCGCAGCGAGAACAGATACGGACTCGGATTCAGGCTGCGCAGGCTGCGATAGACCTGGAAGGGCGTCGCCGTCGACGGGGCCGACAGACGCTGCGAGAGGACCACCTGGAAAGCATCGCCGGCCTTGATGTATTCCTTGATGGCAGCGATCGAACGCGTGAATTCCGCCTCGCTGGTGTGGCTGGTATAGGCCAAGGGTGCGGCCGGCACCGGCTGGGTCAGACGCGGCGTCAGCGGTTGCGTCAGGCGCGCCTGCAGGGCGTCGAGTTCGCGCTCGGCGGCGACATACGCGGTTTCGAGATCATCACGAGTGAGATCGACGTGGGTGATCAGCAGCAGGTGGTTGAAGCTATGATCGAAGACCACCACGGTGTCGAAGCGCATCAGGTGGATATCGGGCAACCCCAAGCGATCGGGCGGGACATTGGGCAGCGGCTCGACCAGGCGTACGCTGTCGAAACCGAAGTACCCCACCAGACCGCCACTAAAGCGCGGCAGATCAGCGACGGACGGCGATTTCAACGGGGCGAGATAGGCGCGGATCGCCGTATACGGATCGCCACTCAAGACCTGCGTCGAGCCGTCAGGGCGATGCAGCACCAGGCGCTGGAGATCACCCACCAAGCGTTCGCGTGGACGCACGCCGAGCATCGAATAACGGGCCACGCGTTCACCGCCGACGACGCTCTCGAAAAGAAAAGAGTATGGCTCGTCCTGGATGCGCGCGAGCACGCCCACCGGCGTCAATTCATCAGCCACCAGGCGGCGCACCAAGGGGATGAGGGTGAAGCCTTGGCGGGCAAGAGCGGCACAAGCGGTACGGTCAGGTGACATGGCCGGGGAGTGTCAAGGTTGTCTGCTCGACGAAAGCAGCGATCGCGGGCCGTCCAACCGGGCTTTGGGGCCTCAATTCAGACATTTTTTCGTTTTAGGCGTTCTCACTATCTATTACCGTTTAAAAAGATGGAGCGGGCAATTGTATAATTTTTCGACATTTTTTCATAAGCATTTTTGGGATCTATGTTTACAACTACAACGACAAGGCCAATTGAGGATTTGCAATCACAATAGACATCTCAAACTCTGCCATCTGCCCAGTCATCCAGCTGCATCTTCGCTAGGGCGCCCTTCGGGGATAAAACGCCACGCG
>JBILBP010000125.1:0-7302 GCA_044353645.1 Planctomycetota bacterium
TGAGCGTTGGGGTGACGGCTTTGAATGGACTTTTGACCACTGCCGGCGAGGGGCCGGTCACTGCTGGCGGAGTGGCGACCACCGCCGCCTTTGGTGCTGCCGGTGCTGCCGGCGCTGCCGTCACAGTCGGTACCGCAGGTGCTTGCACGCGCGGCTCAGTGGAGGCTTTGGGCACCGGAGGAACCGTCGCCAGTTCGAGGAGCCGGCGTTTGTTGTCGGCAATTTTGCTGAGTTCGGCGAAGCTCTGGCGCAACTCGGTGAATGCCGAGCGGTCTGCCGGCGTGGCTTTCACCAGTGCGGTTTTGATCTCGTCGAGTTCGCGCTGACTGAGTCCTGCTTGCTGCAGGGTGCGGGTCAGGCGTTCGAGATTGGCCCGACCACGTGCCACGACATCGCGTTCCAGATCATGGATCAGTTCCGGTCTTGCGTGATCAGCCAGTCCAGCTTCCAAGGCGGCATTTTCGTCCGCGAATTGGTTGCGGTAATCATTCAATTCACGTCCCTTAAAGGCGCCATTGACGGTCGCCAAGGGGGCGACCTCCGCTCTTGGCGGAACTGCCGATGGGTACGGGTCACCGGGGGTCGGCTGAGCCACGCTGGACGGAGAGACCGGTATCGACGGGGCACCGCTGCCGAGCACCAGGGCCAGTAGAACACCGACTACCACCAGGGCGGCGGCACCCATACTGAGGTAGAGCGGGAGCTTGTGGCGGGCCGCGGGGGGCTGGACCTGGATCGCAGCTGGGTCGGCAGGTGCTTCCGGCAGATCGCGGGCCGGCAGATCGCGGGCCGGCAGATCGCGGGTATTGAATTCGGTGCCGTGGACGATTGCCCGACGATGCAGCAACAACAGACCGGCATTGGTGAAGCTGTAGAACTTCGTCTTGGGATAGGCTGCTCGCGCGACGCGGTAGGTTACCACCGCCAGGCCCTTGAGCGCTCGTACGCGATTAATCTGGATGCGGATTGCCGGCGAGAGATTTTCAATGCACAGCGGGCACACCGTCAAGCCATCGATGCGTACCGCCAGACCTTCGATGAGGTCATCCGGATTGACGGGGCCGTCGCAACGTGAGCAGGCCAGGGCCTGGACGGTCGAGGCGATTAAGTCGGGGGTCGATTCAGTTGCGGTTTCAACGCTCATGACTCGTGATCAGCATGGCTGGCTTCACGCGTAAGGGAATACGTCGCATGGCGTATCCGACGCCAGCGGATCACTGCTCTTGACCGCGTGTGGGCAGGAATTGGCCACGCCGCAGCTGGTCCTACGCGAACCCGGTCTTGCCCGCCGTCGGGGAGCCCGTACGGAAGCTCCACTGATATTGGATGCTCATGTCTAGCGAACCGACGATCTATGATATCGCCAACCGTGCCGGGGTTGGCATAGCCACGGTCAGTCGAGTTTTAAATGGCAGCGAGCGGGTGGCCGATCGGACCCGGGAAATCGTCCAGAAAGCCATGTCAGAGTTGGGCTATCGACCCAATAGCGCTGCCCGCCGGCTCGCCGTGCGCGGTCCCAACCGCCCGCGCGTAGCCGCCTTGCTGCCGTTTTTTTCGACCAATTTCTACTTCAGTGTCTCGCGTCCGATTGCCCAGGGCCTGATGGCCGCGGACATGGACCTGGTGATGTACGACGTCGCCAATCGCGAGGCCAAGAATCGCCTGCTCGATCGCATCGTCGCCGAACGCGCCTGCGAAGGCTTGATCCTGTGCTCGATGGGCATCGGCAATGAACGTCACGAACAGCTGCGCCGGCTGTCGATTCCGGCAGTGTGCGTCGATTATGTCAGCGAGCTGTTACCCAGTGTCACCGTCGACAATGTCGCCGGCGGCGCCTTGAGTACGCGCTACCTCCTCGATACCGGGGCCCGCCATCTCGCGCTGGTCACCGGGCCCTCGGCGGCGCATGCCTTCCGCTCACGTGAGGAAGGCTTCGTCAAGGTCGCCGGTAATCTCGCGCCGGTGGCCCGTGCCGACAGTGTTACCCGCGAGTCCGGCCGAGGAGTGGTGACCGCCCTGCTCGATGCCCATCCGCACCTCGACGGCATCGTCTGCGTCAACGATCTGCTGGCGGTGGGCGTACTCGAAGAGCTGCGCGCCCGTGGCAAACGTGTGCCTGAAGACGTCCAGGTTATCGGTTTCGACGACCAACCATTGATGGACACCATCGGTCTGACCACCGTCCGTCAGCCGATGGCGGCCTTCGGCGAATGGGCGGCGCGCTCGATGGCCCATCTCATCAGCGATCCGACCACCCGCGCCGAAAACGTCTCCTTGGGCCTGTCCTTGATCGCGCGTTCGACGACCCGTCGGCTGCAGACTCGTCCACTGCCGGTCCGTCCACCGACCGTGGTGAGCAAGTCGGTTGCGAAAAGTGGGGGCCAAGGCGGAGGTAATGCCACGATCAAGGCGGCGAAGAAGCCCGTCCGCTAAACCGGTTTCAAGAGGCCGATGCCCCGCCTTGGTTTTTTTCAGCGCCATCTATCGTCGCTACATCTGCCATGAACCGTATCTCTGCGCGCTTTTCCGACCTTCAAAAATCAGGCAAGAAAGCATTCATCGCCTATCTTACGGCCGGCGATCCGCACCTCGAAGCGACCATCGAGCTGGTGGTGGCGATGGCCGACGCCGGTGTCGACATCATCGAGCTGGGCATTCCCTTCACCGATCCGATGGCCGATGGCCCGGCGATCCAGGCCGCCTGCATGCGCGGGCTGGCTTCGGGCACGACGCTCAAGGGCGTCCTTGCCGCCGTGCGGCGGATCCGCGAACGGACCCAGGTGCCGATCCTCTTCTTCACCTACGTCAGTCCGGTGATGGCCTATGGCATCGAGGCCTTCGCCCGCGATGCCGCTGCTGCCGGCGCCGATGGGGTCCTGCCCTTGGATTTGCCGCCGGAAGAAGACCCTGAATTTTTTGCGATCTTGCAGGCGGCGGGCCTAGCGACGGTGTGCCTAGCCGCCCCGACCACGACTGCCGAGCGTAAGAAATTCCTCGCCAGCCAAAGTCAGGGCTTCTTGTATTACATCTGCCGTCTCGGGGTTACCGGCGAACGTGTCGATCTGCCCGCTGATCTCGCCGAACAGGTGGCGTCTCTAAAGGCTGCGGCCAGCGCTCCGGTCTGCATCGGCTTCGGCATCTCGACGCCCGAGCAGGCGGCGGCGGCAGCGAGCTTTGGCGATGGAGCCATCGTCGGCAGTCACCTCGTGCGACTCATCGAGCGTCACGCTACCGATGCCAACCTCGTGGCCATCGTCGCCAAGCGCGCCGGCGAGATGGCTGCCGCGGTGCACAACGTCTAGACCCGGTTGCGGAACCAGGTGGCGATCCCGCCATCGATGAGGTTTTCGGCGATGTGATAGACCACCAGCGGCAACGCGATCGCGCCCAGCTGGGGATTGCCATGGAACAGCACCGCGATCAGCGGGATGCCGAGGGCGGCGGTCTTGTGCGACGCGCAGATCGCCACGGCGATGCGCTCGGCAGGCGTCAATCGCCAGCCTGACCACGCACTGCCGCACCAGGCAAATAGGAACAGCAGCAGATGAGTCGTTGCCATGCCGAGGGCCAGCAGCGCCAGGTTCCAGGAGATGCTCGCGCCGGTGGCGAAACTGCTGCAGAAGACTTGATGCAAATTGATCAGGAGGGCGACCGTCGAAAGCTGGTTGAGCCAACTGTGGGCGCGGAGGATCGGTGGCCAGCAGCGCTGCAGCACCTGTCCGGCGAGCACCGGCAGGAGGACCACCACGGCGAGATGGCGGATGGCGCTACCGGCATCGATCTCGGCCTTACCCCCGGCCAGGAGCAGCAACCACAGTGGCGTGACCACGATGCCGAGCACGCCGCCGAGGGTCGCCTGGGTCAGGGCCGCCGCCTCGCTGCCACCGGCGAGGCGGGTCAGCAGCACGCACGATGAGATCGTCATCGGCAGGCACATCGTGACGAGGATCCCCAGGCGCCAGGCACTGGGCACGCCGAGGACGCCGAGCAGCGGATCGGCGGCGGCGGCCAGCAACGGTACCAGCAGCAGGTTGAATCCCTGGGTCAGCAGGTGCAGGCGCCAATGGCCCAGCGCCGCTGCGAGTTCAGTGGTGCGCAGGGTCACGCCAGTGGCGAAGAAGATGAGCACGAACAGCGCGTCCTGGGCGGGCCCCAGAAAGAGCGGTCCACCGGGGGCAGCGAGCTGCGGTGCGGCAACCGCGAGACCGAAGACAGCGACGATCCCAAGCAGGAACCAGGATTGGGCAAAGCGCATGGGGCTGACGGCCGGAAGCTGGCTTACTTCGTGAGATTGCCGCTATGCAGCCCGCATTCCTTCTTGGTGCCTTCTTCCCACCACCAGCGGCCCTCGCGCTCATGCTGGCCGGGGACGATGGCCTTGGTGCAAGGTTCGCAGCCCAGGGACACAAAACCGCGTTCGTGTAGGGCATTGTAGGGCACGCCAAGGGCGCGAATACTCAGCCAGACATCTTCGCGCGAGGTCTCGGCGAGCGGATTGAATTTCTGCAGGTCGCCGTCGTTGAGGCCGCGGAAGACCGGATCGAGCTGGCTGAAGGGCACGTTGCCGCGGGTCGGGCTCTGGTCGCGGCGCTGGCCGGTGATCCACGCCCGCAGGCCGCTCAAGTGCCGACGCAGGGGCGCGACCTTGCGGATGTCGCAGCATTCCTTGTGGCCATCGACGTAGAACGAGAACTGGCCCTTGGCGCGGACCAGGGCTTCGACGGCGGCAGACTGGGGAAAGCAGTACTCGATGCGCAGGCGGTAGTGCTCTTCGACGGCTTGGAAGAAGCGGTAGGTCTCGGGATGCAGGCGGCCGGTATCGAGGCTGAAGACGCGGAAGGGCTTGCCGCCATTGGCGGTGCTCCATTGCTGGGCGTATTCGATGAGCAGGACGTCTTCGGCGCCGCTGAAGCTGATCGCGCACTCGGTGCCGTAGGTCGTGAGCGCCTGCGCCAAGCGGGCGGCGGGGGTGGGTTCGGTCATGGGCCTAGGTCAGCGTCGCGGGGGTGATCTGCAAGCAGGTGATCTGCAAACAGGTGGTCAGGCAGCGGAAAGGGTGCGAAATAGGGCGAACCGACGGCGATCACGCGGTCGGTCGGCTCCCCGCCGACGAGGCGGACATCGCTGCCTACTATCTTCGAGCCTTTTGGTTTGCGCGTTTTACTATTGGCTGGGATGTCGAAGCGGACATCGATGCGCACCATGTCCGAGCTAGGATAGGCGAAGACCTCGACCCCATCGGGGCGGCAGAAGCAGCTATGGGCATGGCTTTCGAGCACCGAACGGGTCATGCCCGGCTCGATCGCCAGCAGGTGCATGAGCGCTTGGGCGCAGGGGTCGCGCGGCAGGCGCGTGCGTCCCTGCGGGAGGATGAAGGCCCCGACGATGAGGGCCGCGAAACCACCAAGCAGCAGCAGCGATTTCCAGCCGTCCCGGGCTGTACCGCGATTGGGAGTCACAGCAGGTTCCGGCCATCGCTGCCGCCGACGCGCGCGAGTTGCGTGCGCAGGCGCTTGAGCGCGTGGAACATGCGGCTGCGCAAGGTTCCCTGGCTGACCCCGCCGAGGATCACCGAGGCCTCCTCGTAGCTGCGTTCTTGGAAGATCACCAGCTCGATGATCTCGCGGTAGATCTGCGGCAGCTCAGCGAGGGCGGTGGCGAGCAGCGCATTCGATTCAACGCGTGCGAGGGTGTGCTCGATCGGCTCCTCGTGGGCGTGGGCGTGGGCACTGGTCACTGCCGGTTCGCTGCGGCCGGATTCCTCGCGATCGAGATCGCTGAAGGTGACCATCGCTCGGCGGTTGCGGCTATGCAGCTGGTCGATCGCAGCATTGCGCGCGATGGTGTAGAACCAGGTCGTGAAGCGCCGTTTGAGATCGAAGCTGTCGACGTGCTCGAAGACCTTCAGGAACACTTCCTGGGCGATGCAGGCACTCGCCTGGTAATCACGGGTGATCTGGTAGATGTAGGCGAGGATCGGTCGCTGATGGCGCGAATAGAGGATCTCGAAAGCCGTGAAGTCGCCGATCTGGCAGCGCCCGACCAGCTCCTCATCGCTACCCTCACCGTCTTTGTGCTCCATCGCCAAGGGGTTCTTCCTTAGAGCACCGTTGGTGCCACGGTAACCTCGATGAGGATCCCGTCCGTCGGCCGTACCGGCTCGCGAAAGGCGACGCGCTTGGTGCCGGCGATGTACGGTACGCCATCGGCGATTTCGAGGATCAGCTCGCGTACGTCGAGGACTTCCGTGCCGTCCTGGCGCTTGATCGTGCCGTTGGCGACGACGCCGCCCTTGATGCCGAAGACCTGGGCCGCGACCCACGCCGCATCCGCCACCGCCGACCATTGCGTAACACCCATCATCAGGGGTGCGCCGGGAAAATGCCCGGGTACGAAGGGATGCGCCACCGGGTAGGTATAGCTGCATACCAGGGTATGGGTGGCGGCATCGGCGTGGACGATGGCATCGACGAAACGCAAGTGCGGCGGCTTGAAGTCGAGGCAGCCGGCCGGCAGCGGGGCGCTCGGCAGCTGGCCATGGAAGGGCCGCGCCGGGAAGCACGAGATCTCACTCAGGGGCGCCGAGCCAGACATCACTTCGGCTTCGAGGATGGTGACGCCATTGCACTCCGCGCGCGTCGAAAAGGTGGTGAAGCCGCTGCGTTCGCGGGTGATCTTGGCATGGCCGACGACGGCCTCGGTGATCGCCGCCGGGGGCCTGAAGGAGATCTTCGAGATCATGCTGAAGACCGCGACGTTGCCCTGCGGCCCGAGCTTGGCGGCGAGCAAGGGCACCCCGGTCAAGGCCATCAGCTCGGCGAGGAAGGGCTCGGACCAGCGCCCGTCGATGCGCGCGAAGACCTGCCGGCCACGTGCGTCGTTGACCGGGATGCGCGTGGTCGAAA
The DNA here is from genome assembly GCA_044353645.1 of Planctomycetota bacterium. Taxonomy (GTDB): domain Bacteria; phylum Planctomycetota; class UBA11346; order UBA11346; family UBA11346; genus CAIUVD01. The sequence continues at coordinate 6,906 of JBILBP010000125.1, forward strand.
CCGAGGTCAGCAGGTCGCCAGCGACCTCGACGCTGTCCGGGAGTAGATTGACACCGCGATGCGGGAGGTGGGCTTCGAGGGCGATGTGGCAATAGTTCGGCATGGAATCGATACGCGCGGTCCGCGTTCAGGCGGGCCGGGCTCCCAGTGGTGGTGGACGGGTATGAGCGGCAAAGAGCTTGGCGAGCACGCGCGGATACAATTCGCGCTCTGCGCCTTGGACGCGGGTCTGGAGTGTGTCGGCAGTATCGGTGGACGCTACGCTGACGCGGCTCTGGGCGAGGATCGGTCCACGATCATAATCGCCCGCGACGAGGTGGGCGGTACAGCCCGATTCGCGGACCCCGGCGGCGAGCACCGCCTGGTGTACGCGCAGCCCGTACATGCCTTTGCCCCC
>JBILBP010000126.1:0-7301 GCA_044353645.1 Planctomycetota bacterium
CGGTGCGCCTGTATGCGGAGGATGAGATCGCGGACTTGGCAGCCAGCGTCGGACTGCGCGTGCGTGCCTGCTGGCCGAGCCTGCGCGGGCAGGAGATCGACGACGGCCGGCAGGTGTGGTGGCTGGCTTAATTTGTGTTCGGAATGTTTGGATTCGCTTGGTGTTCCCAATAGGGTATAGACCAGAAGATCGACATGTCCCACGCGATATTCAGTACTTTCTTGATATCCCGTGAGCCACCGCCCGGCTTCCACTGATAGTGCCAGAAACAACGCACGATGGGAAAGTCATTCATCCGAAACGGCGCCGAATTGGGATTTCCTAAAGCATCCTTGTTGCCGTGTTTGAGCTGATGCGCTTTTGCCAAGGCCCAGGTTGGTTGCGTCCATCCCCAGTCTTTGGCCGTTTGGCCAAGGTCGACATTGGCGGCCTCAAAGAGGTAGCTGTGCGGATAGGTCCGATAGAGGAACGTAGGTGTCTTGCTACCGTTGGAATGATTTAGGTCGTAAAGCTCGGTAATGTCTTCGTTATTCTGAAAGAACGCCTCGCAATTCAGTTTCGCGGAGGTGCCTTTCCCCGCATCAAACGGACACAGCAGCAGCTTAGGATTTTCCCCATGCATCGGCTGGCCGTCGGCCAGCAATTGGCTGAGACTTTGCGGGAAATAGTTATTGTTCACCTGCTGGAAGCCGGTGATGCCGATACCGATCTGCTGTAGGTTGTTTCGGCATAAAGCCTCTTTGGCCTGTTTGCGGATCATCGCGATGATCGGCAGGCTCATGGCCGCGAGCAGGGCGATGATGCCGATCACCACCAGCAGTTCGATAAGGGTAAATCCGGGACGCTGCTGCATGCGGGGAATCCTAATTCGATCTACGGCTTTGCTGCCGACGTTTGCGTCATCCGCCAGTCATCGGCGCCGACTTCGAGCTCGGTGCGACGGCCCTGCGCCAGCGACAGCGGATCGGCGTCGTGGCCGAAGGGCAGGCCGAAGATCGCCGGTACCTGTAGTCGCGTCGCCCAGGCGCGGGCGATGTCGATCGCCGCGGGTCCGCCATAACGCGCGTCGAGGGTCGCCGGGAAGGCCCCAAAGACCAGGCCGCTGATGCCCTCGAGCGCACCGCTGGCATAGAGTTGGAACACGTCGCGATCCATGCGATAGGGCCGCTCATCGATGTCTTCGAGGGCCACGATATGCCCACGTAAACGCGGCATCCATGGGGTTCCAGCAAGGCCGGCAAGCACCCGTAAGCAGCCGGCGAACAACGGCCCGTCGGCAGTACCCGGATGCAGCGCCACGGTCGCCGGGAGGTTGGCAAAGGTTACGGCTGCACCTCGCGCCAGGGCGATGGTGGTCTCCAAAGCGCGGGTGCCATGGCGCACGCCCGGCATCAGGCCGTACAGCCCGCCGGCTTCGCCGCGCACCTGCCAGGCGGCATGCAGGACGGTTAGGTCACTGTAGCCGATGAGTCGTGGTAGAGGCCCCGCAGGTAGGACGGCGAGCAGGTCGAGGCAGCCGTAGCCGCCGCGTCCGGCGAGCAGCCAACCCTCGGCGCCGACCGTGGCGATGCCCGCGAGCAGGTCGTTGTGACGCAGTGGTGCCGGGAGCCAGGCGCCGAGACCAGCGTGCTCGGCGAGCAGCGGGGAGGCGGTCAAGGCGAGACCGAGGGCGGTGCACAGGCGTTCGGCGGCGTTCAGGCAGGCGAGGTGGGCGGAGGCATCCGCCAGCGGATAGGCCGGGCACCACAGCCAGGCGCGGGCGCTCACGCTCTTGCTCACGCTCTTGCTCACGCTCTTGCTCACGCTCACGCTCACAGGTGTCGCGCCATCAGCCCCGGCAGTGCGCATAAGCCGCGGGCATGGACTCCCGGCAGGACATGGCGGGCGAGGTTCTTCAAGGAGTGGTGGGCTTGGCCCATGACGCAGCCGTGACCGGCCCAGGCGATCATCTCACGGTCATTGTCGGCGTCGCCCACCGCCCAGACGTTGGCGCGGGCGACTCCGAGATGCCGGGCGAGGTGTTCCAGGCCCCAGGCCTTGGTCACCGGCCCGGGCAGGATCTCGATACGATCGTGCTGGCTGGCGACGACCTGGAATCGCCCGGCGAAGATCCGTCGCAAGTGCGTGCTGACCTCGGGCACCAACAGGGGGTCGGTGACAAACATCACCTTGTGGCTCGGACCGCGCCATTGACGAAAGGGCTCATCATCGATGCGGATGTCGATGCGATAGATCTCGCGCCAGCCCTCGGTGGCGGGGATTTCGCAATCCATCAGCCAGGTGCGGGCATCGGGATAGCCGCAGGTAGCGCCGGGGAAATCGCGGAGCACGGCGATGATCGCGCGCGTCTCGAGCTCGGTCAGGGCCGCCACTGCTAAGGGGGCCTCATGCGGATTCCCCGGATTGCCCACCCAGCCGCCATTGAAGGCGATGAGCGGGGTGCTCAGCCGCAGTCGATCGTGCACCCATTGCGCGGTCAGCACCATGCGCCCGGTGGCGATGGCGACCAGTACGCCCTGATCATGGAGGCGACGGATCGCATGCACATGTCCGCTGGGCAAGGTGCTGTCGTAGCCCAGGAGGGTCCCGTCGAGGTCGAGGGCGACCAGTTGGCGCTCGGCTGCGGGTCGAGGGGGATTTGGCATCGGACGTGCATGTATGGTGGCGTCCCTGTCAATTTGACTAGGGGTGATCGTCCGTACCAACCATTGCCGAAAAAACTGCCGAAAATTACTATGGCCACCCACGCATTTCAGACCGAAGTCCAGCAGCTCCTCCACCTGATGATCCATTCGCTGTACAGCGACCGCGAGATCTTCCTCCGTGAGTTGATCAGCAATGCCTCTGACGCCTGCGATAAATTACGCTTCAATGCCTTGACCAACGCCAAGCTGATGGTCGGCGACGATCGCCTGCAGGTCGACATCACCGCCGATCCCGAGGGCAAGACCCTGGTGATCACCGACACCGGTATCGGCCTGACCGAAGCCGAAGCCATCGAGCACCTCGGCACCATCGCCAAGTCCGGTACCAAGCAGTTCCTGCAAGCCATGGGCGAGGCCGGCAAATCCTCCAACCTCATCGGGCAGTTTGGTGTCGGTTTCTATTCGGCATTTATGGTCGCCGATCGCATCGTCGTCGAGAGCCGCAGCGCGACGGTCGACTCCGATCACGGCGTACGTTGGGAATCGGCCGGCGACGGTAACTTCGCCACCGAAACCATCTCCCGCGGCCAGCGTGGCACCACCGTCACCCTGCATCTCAAGGATGACGCCAAGGATTTCGCCGAGACCTGGAAGCTCCGCGAATTGGTCAAGAAGTACTCCGATTACGTCAGCTATCCGGTGATGCTGCCGAAGTACGTGTCGGATGAAGACAAGGCCAAGGGCGTCAAGCCCGAGCCCGAACAGGTCAACGCCGGCCAGGCCTTGTGGACGCGCCCCAAAGACCAGATCAGTGACACCGAGTACAGCGAATTCTACAAGAGCGCCTGCAAGCAGTGGGACGAGCCCGCGACGCGCCTGCACGTGGTCGTCGAAGGCACCCTGTCCTTCAGCACGCTGTTGTTCATCCCCAGCGAGAAGCCGCATGATCTGTTCGATCGCGACCGCCGCGGGCTGAGCCTGTATGTCCGCCGCGTCTTCATCATGGACGACTGCAAGGATCTGCTGCCCGAATATCTGCGCTTCGTGCGCGGGGTCGTCGACAGCGACGATCTGCCGTTGAACGTCTCGCGTGAGATCCTCCAGCAGCAGGACACCGTCGCCAAGCTGCGCAAGCAGCTGGTCAAGCGGATCCTCGACCACTTGGCGAAGCTCGCGGCTTCCAGCGAGGAGGCCGACAAGACCGCTTTCGCTAAGGTTGATGCGGCCTTCGGCCCGATCCTTCGCGAAGGCCTGGTCAACGACTTCGAGAACAAGGACAAGATCCAGCGCCTCGCCCGTTACGCTTCGACCAAGACCGAGGGCGAGACCAAGGTCGGCTTCGAGGGCTATGTTGCACGCATGGCCGAAGGCCAGCCGGCGATTTATTATGTCACTGCTGCCAACGTCGCGGCCGCCAAATCATCGCCGCATCTTGAAGGCTTCGCCAAGCGTGGCTATGAAGTGCTGTTCATGGTCGATCCGGTCGATGAATGGGTTGCCGGCCACGTCACCGAATTCGACGGCAAGAAACTGGTCAGCGTAGCCAAGGGCAGCGAAGATTTGGGCACCGACGCAGAGAAGAAGGACCTCGAAGAAAAGACCAAGGAATTGGGCGGATTCATCACCTTCGTCAAGGATGCCCTGGGCGATGAAGTTGGCGAAGTGCGCTTGTCGCATCGTCTCACCGACAGCCCGTGCTGCCTGGTGGGCGAGGAGCACAGTACCTCGCCGCAGATGGAAGAGTTGATGCGCAAGATGGGCCAGCCGATCCCGGCCTCGAAGCGCATTCTCGAGCTGAACCCCGGCCACCCGCTGGTGAACAAGCTCCAGACCCTGCAGGGCACGGATGCCGACAAGGCCAAGGTCCACGTCCGCGTCCTGCGCGATCAGGCGCTCCTCGCCGAAGGCGGCCGCATCGCCGACCCCGCCAGCTTCGCCAAGCGCGTCCAGGAATTGCTGCTCAACGCCTGATCTGCGCTCGCTGGCCGGCGTCGCCGGCCAGCGAGCTGAGAGCTCTGGCGCTCCCAGGGGTTCCGGGTCCCCTTCCACCAACGACAAAGCCACGGCCTTGGCCGTGGCATTGTCGTTGGTGGATGGAGCCGCTGATCAGAGATTCTTTTCGATCTCTTCGAAGATCACCACATCGGCCTGGACTACGATCATGCTCTTGAGCAGGGTTTCCTGGTTGCCGTTCTTCGAGAACAGACGGCCGAGAAAGGGGATGTGACTCAAGAAGGGCACACCGGCGTGCGCGCGCACGGATTCGCCATTGGTCATACCGGCGATCACCAGACTGCCGCCGTCGGGAATCGTCACCGAGGTACGTGTCGATTGGTAACTCAGTTGGGGGATCATCAACGGTGCCGTGCCGGCAAAGCCCCCATCGCCGCCACCGATGGGCGGCCTGACGTTGGGATCGATGGACCCGCCTGGGAACGAGCCGGGCGGGATCGTACCGCCGAAGCGCCGCCACTGTTTGACCTGGGCATTGGTCGGGCGCAGGGTCATGGTGATGTACTTCTTGTCGGCTGAAGCGATGGCCACGACATCGAGCACCGTGCCATACGAGAGCACGGTCACCACCGGATCGTACTGTCCCTGGACCACGTCGTAATCGGCGACGTAGCTTTGCTGATTCATGTGCACCAGATGCGCCTGCTGGCCATTGAACATGGTCAGGTCGGGTTCGTAGATGACGTTGCCCTTACGCCCCTTTTCAACGGCAGTGAGTATCGCGCTGGCGTAGAGATTGTTACCGAGGGACCAGGCCTGGCTGCCGAATGCCAGGCCTTCGCCGGGGTTCTGCGACTGCAACGACGAATCCGAGGTGTAATTTAGGAGGCTGTTGTTGACCGTCGCGGCGGCGTTGGTGTTGGTCGATTGATTGCCGTAGAAGGCACCCAGAGAGACCGGCGAACCATCGGGCTTCGTGCCGGCCCCGGGGATGGGAATGATCGGCGTGATGCCCGAGCCGGGGGGCGTCGACGGTCCAGTGAAGTTGTTCCAGTCGACACCGATCTGTTCGAGGGCCGAATTCTCGATGGTCAGGAACTTGCACTTCACATGGATCTGCGTGCCCTTCTGGTTCCGCAGCGAACGCAGCAGCTCATCAACCTGCTGATGTACTTCCGAGGTCTGCGTTACCACCATCGAGCCGTTGTATTCACCGATATCGATACCGGCAGTGGTCCACGTCGCGGGTGCCACGACCTTCTTGATGATGTCGATGAATTCGCTGGTCTCCTGTTTGTCACCGGTCTCGATCGGTGGCAACATGGTCGCACCCTTGCCGCCTGGCTCGGGAATGTCGAGCTCAGGGCCGGGAAAGCTCTGCATGGCATGCGTCAGATCGCGCACGTCATAGATCTTCATGTATACGTCGCCGCGCAGGCCTTCGGCATTAGAGATGTAGATCGCCTCGTCGCGCAGGGTGTAGCTCAGCGCCGTCAGCTTCATGATGAAGTCGAGGACGTACTTCAGTTTCATGCGCTCGACCTTGAGCGTGATCGGCGGCGGGTTGGCGGCGAGCACCTTGGGGTCGAGAACGATGTTGGCGTTGGTGATCTTCTGTAGGAAAGACACCACCTCGCCGAGATCCTTATCTTCGAAGTCGAGGGTGAGCTCTTGTTCGAGCTGATTCTTGATATCCTTGCGCCAGGCTTGGTCTTCGCCCTGGTTGCCGCGCACCGGAGCGCTGCGGCGAGCGTCGATTTCCGGCCAATCGCTGGAATAGGTGATGATCTCCATCTGCGGTAGCATCGCCGAGCGGATCTGCTCGGTGAGCAGCTTGTGCTCTTCATCCCAGCGATCCGCCGTCACCTGACGCAGATAGGCATGGCGTTCGCGCTGGCATTTGGCCAGCAGCGAGGCGGCACGATCCTCGGCGCGGTTGATCTTCAGGACCTGGTCGCAGAGCAGGATGGCTTCATCGAAATCCCGGCGATCACGCGCACGCTGGGCACGTTTGAGCATGGCGTCGATGCGATCACGTTCGATCTGCAGACTGAGATCGCGCAACTGCTGCTGTTGATCGAGGGCGTTCTGGCTACGCTTAGTGGCAGCTTCGCGCTCCTGTTTTTCGCGGCGGACGCGGTTCTCTTTGAGCAGTGTTTCGGCCCGGCGCATTTCTGGTTCGCGTGCCGGATCGGCAAAGGGCAGCGTATCTAGGCGTACCGACGCTTGCTGGAAGAGGCGTTCGGCCTCAGTGTAGTTGCCGGCTTCCATGGCTTTGACGCCATCATCGAGGCGGGCGAGCGCTTCCGTCTTCAGTTCTTGCTGGCGGACGCTGAGCTCATCGGTCATGCGCTCAATCGCGGTCGAGCGGCTGTCACGGCTCAGGCCGGCGAGAGCTTCGACGCCCTTCAGCGCCTTGCGGTAGGTCTCATTGGTCGGCGCATAGTCGACCGCCCGCCGCAGATCGGTGATCGCATCGTCGAGACGAGCCTCGTCGCGGGCTTTCATGCCGGAGACATACGATGACTCGGCCAACGCCTGGCGTCGCCCGTCAGCAGGGCTAAGTTCGGGCGCTGGTACAGGTCCTGGTGCCGGCTGATCAGCGGCGACCAGCGGCATTCCGCACAGCGCGAGCATGGTCAGCGTCAGGGCACCATTCGTGTGGGAAAAGGTGCGTGAAAAAACGCTCTGGCGCGTGGTGGT
>JBILBP010000127.1:0-7257 GCA_044353645.1 Planctomycetota bacterium
CCTGGGAGGCGCCAGGAACTGAAGCGGTGGCATCTGCTGGCTTCGGAAGTCTTGCTGGCCGGCTTGTCGCGACGGCGCTTGGCACCAGCCAGGCGGTAGCTATCGCCGCCGATTTGGGAAAGAGCAACAAGGCCTAAATCCCGATTCAAGATAATCATACATCGATGCAAACGTTACTAACTGCGTTACGCAGCATAGAAATTGTCGCTTTGTGATATCGCAATCGACCTGCAATCGCACCTAACAGATGACAACCAAAAAAATCGCACTCGTAAACCTAGAATTTTTATTAAGACATTCAAAACTATTTTACCTATTTTTCATTGTCATAGCCATCGCCGGTTGTGGTGACTCAGGCGGCGATTCCGCCTCGTCTCTTGCAAAGCCACCAGCAAAGCCAGTGGCTTACGATGTGGTGACTAACTCCGTCAGCGGCACACTCGACCATGAGGAAGTCAGTGACACAGCAGACAATCTTTATACCGGAGCTCCTCCGGGTTGCAGTCGTAATGGTGATTGGCTCTATCTTTTATTCCTGAGATCTGGTTGGTGGCCGAGACTCAGCTACTTATTACTGTTATAAATTGTTGATCTGTGATGTCCTTTCATCAAGTCTCGATTTATAATGGGAGTAGCGCTTCGTAAGCGTTTCAATCACTAACAATGACTAACCATCACTGTTGATGGCGATGATCTCGGCGAGCTCCACTAGAGACTCCAGGATCAATAAATCTCTTTTACCCTATCGAAATAAAACCTGGAGCCATGTGCGCCGTGAACACCTCCCGAAAAAGATTTCTCATCGCCCCGCGAAGCAGACTACAGGCCAACGGGGCAATCCGGCGCAAGCGCCCCTCTGCCGCAATGTCGTTGACTTTACCCCTTCGTTCTCGCCAGGTGAGTTTTTTTTCGTCGCACAAAGCTTCGACCGTCCTTTGTTTAAGAAAAGCCCCCATTTCCAATTGATTCAAGGAACGTCCACCCCCCCTAAATAATCGCTCTCCTTGTCATGGAGCATTCATGCTCAGTCGGCCCACCGTCCTCTCCGTCATCAACCTTCTTAAAGGACTTTCATGTTAAATCGACCCATCTTCATCTCCGTCATCGGACTCACCTGCATGGCGTCGTGGGCCTGTGCTGCTGACGGCGCGACCGGCTGTCGACCTCCTACTGCCGACGAACAAGCGTGGATGGACGCCAACATGATCCATACCGTTCGCGTCCTGCCCAATCGCCTGGCGATGCAGCGGGCTACGGCTGAGCGGCAAACCCAGGGCCAAGCGGCCCTGTCGGCTCTGTCGACCCTGTTGGCCACGCAGGGGATCGCCGAAGATGGCGCCGAAATCATTGGCTCCACCGGGACAGCCTTGCAAGCGCTGGCACCAGTAGCGGTGGGCACGCTCGTGAGCGCCGTTGATAATTCTCGCGAATCATGGTTTCCTGAGGTCAGAGACCAGGGCTATCAGAGTTCATGCGCCTGCTTTGCCACTACGTATTATACCATGACCTCCCAAGTGGCGCGACTGCGCGGGTTCAAGGTCAATAATAACGATGATACTTACAAGTTTACCCCCCGTTTCACCTACAACCAAATCAACCGCGGTGAGGACAACGGCTCGTCGATCGGCGGTGCCTATGCGGTGATGCAAACCATGGGCAATCCGACCTGGAAAAGTTGGCCCTATAATGATCAGGATCCCCTGTCCTGGCCCACCACCGCCCCAATCTGGCGTGAAGCCCTCACCTACCGCATGGCCGAGAGCGGAGCGATCAACGACATGGGTGCCAGCTCCGGCCTAAACAATGCCAAGCAGATGCTCGCCAATGGCTATATTCTCAACTACGCCACTCAAATCATGCAATGGCAGTTCACTAATCTCAAAGACGATCCCGCTACTACGGCGGACGATAGCATTTTTTCCACCTCGGTTCCCGCAGTACGACGCCAGGTCTGCTCCCATCTGGTGTACGACCCCCGCAACACCGGACATGCCATGACCATCGTCGGCTATGACGATAACCTGTGGTGCGACCTCAATGGGAACAACGTCGTTGATACCGGTGAAAAAGGAGCATTTCGCATCGTGAATTCCTGGGGCATCGACTGGAGCGACGGTGGGTATACTTGGATCAGCTACGATGCCCTCAAAACAACCTCGGCCGTAAGCGGTGGCCCGAATGTCTACGGCAGGCGAGCCGCCTTCTGGGGCGAAACGGTGTATTGGTTAAAGGCGCGGTCATCCTACACGCCGACCATGGTTGCGGAAATCACGGTCGCCCATGCTAAGCGCAACCAGATGAGTTTGAGCGTTGGGTGCGGCACATTCAATACCTCCACACCAACCACCTTGTGGTCACCCGAAGGATTAAATGCGAGCGGTGGCGCCTATGCCTTCGACGGCAGCACTACGGCGAAGCCCGCGACCTTCGTCATCGACTGCACGGATGTGCTGAGCCGTGGCACGCAACAACGTTGGTTCGTTAGTCTGGCAGACTTCACAGCCAGCGACGTGGCCACGCTGACCGCCGCGCGCATGATCAGCGCTGATGGTACTATAACCAACTGCACAGGCACCAATCCGGTCGGCGGATTGCCCAAAAACGCTGATTACTCACGGCTCTACGCATTTACCAGCAACGCCGCGCCGACGGTGGCGACCTCTGCGTCTGCCGTGGTTTCCGCCACTGGCCGGAGCGCTACCCTAAAGATTGTGGGCGCGGATGATGGGGGCGAAGCAAACCTCACCTACGCATGGTCCACCAGCGGTTCATCGCCGGCAGCCGTTCAATTTTCAGCCAATACCAGCAATGCGGCCAAGAATACCATTGCCACCTTCACCCGTGTTGGGAGCTATTCCCTAGTTGCGACCATCACCGACACCTTCGGTCTAAGGGTTACCAGTCCGGTGACGGTCGTGGTGGATGCGCTCCCTTCCACTGTCACCCTATCGCCCGCGCAGGCGTCGGTCGCCATCGGCACCATCCAGTCATATACTGCCACCACGCTCGATCAGTTCACAGTTCCCCTGGCGACGCAACCAGTCTGTACGTGGTCGGTGAATGGCGGCGGAACCATTTGCCCCCAGGGTCTCTTGACCGCCTGTCTTACGACCGGCGGCCCCTTCACCGTGACCGCCAGCATGGCAAACTGCAACGCCACGGCCCAGTTTACGGTTTTTGACCCTCATCCTAGCACCCCCAGCTCCACCGGAAACGACGGAGGCGGTGGAGGTGGCGGCTGCGGCGTCGGTGCCGGATTGGCCAGTATGGGCATGGCTGTGATGGCGCTCATGCGCCTGCGCCAGCGCTGAACGCATCTCCAGCCGCGGACGTCCTCATCTGGTGCGGCGAGTCGCCGTTGGAAAATGGCTGGCGGCGGGCCAGTGACATCCGTCGCCCCTGAATAGACAGCTCGAGCCATTGGCTGGACGCTATTCGAGGGTGACGGAGGCTCGTCCGCCGCCGCATGGATTAACAGAAGACCAGTCCGTGCCTCCAGGCGATTTGGCATTTATGATTTTTAAAATTGCGCAACCGGGATGTTGTTCTACAAATTCGTGAGATTTATAATCGAATCAGTTAGTCGTTTTCCATCCCCAGGACCGTTCATGCGCCGCCACCGCTACGTTGCTCTCCTACCATGTGCGTCATTCCTGCTGCTGGCCATGGTCGGCTTGTCGGCAGAAGAGACCTCCGCAGAAGCCGCGCAACGTCTTGCCAAATCCCTGCCTGATGTCCAGGTGCAGATCGATCCGAATTCTGGGATAGCTCGGCAGATCACCTCCCGAAAGGGATTTCTCAGCGCTCCGCAAGGCGGACTGCAGGCCCAAGGGGCAGCGCTGCTAGCCGGCGAAAATGCCGCCCTGCCGGGGGCCGCCACGACCTCGGTGGTCAAGAGTTTTCTCAACAGCTACTCCGCACTTCTGGGGGGCGGTGGCGAGATCATCGACGACGCGATCGTGATCCGCGACGATACCGGCAACGGCGGCTTGGCGACTCGCGTCTGGCAGCAACAGATCCATGGCATCCCCGTGCATAATGCCTTTTTGCGGGCGAACCTGACACAAAACAGGGAGCTGGTCGCCATCGGTAGTAGATTCGTAAAGCCGGCTATCAAGGAGCAAGCTGCTCGTCAGTTTGCAGCAGCGGCGGCTCCGCAGGCCGGGTCATCCATCTCGCTCAGTCACGATGCGACTGATGCGACTGATGCGACTGATGCGACTGATGCGACTGATGCCCTGCAGGCCGCCCTCGCAGCCCTGGGCGTGGAGGCCGCGACCGAGGTGACCATCACCTCGGCACCCGTGGGCGTGGTTCGCGACCACCAACTAACCTCATCCCAGACTACTGGCGCGATCGACGCCAAGCTGAGGTGGTTCTCTCTTCAAGCCGGCCAACTGCGCCTCGCGTGGTCATTGGAACTGACCACCCAGAATACCGATACCGCGTATTCCATACTGGTTGACGTCAATGACCTTGCGATCCTCGAAACCATCTGCGTGACCAAACGCTGTAGTTTCCAGGGGCATGATCACGCATCTACGAAGCCCGCCAAGCTCACGGAATCCGCTCTCGACTCTCAGCTGGAACCCCTTCCCCCGGCAATCATTCCCCCACCTCGCGCAGATGCACCCGCATCCACGATCCGCTCGGTGCAAATGAATGTCTTCACGGGCGAGAGTCCTACCCCTTGGGTTCCCGGATTCGAGCCGGGAAACAATCGGTCACCAGCCCCGGTCAAGCGCATCAAGATCGATCAGGCAAGCGCAGCGAATCCCGCTGCCTCCCCGAAGGGTTGGGTAGACGATACCCTGACCACCATCGGAAATAATGTCGATGCCCATCTGGACCGCGAAGGTAAAAATCCTCTCTATGGCGAGGCAACCGCAGTCCGCCCGGTTGCAAGCGGATCGATACCGACCTTTGACGACACCACCCTGGATCTCACCAAGAGTCCCTTGGAATATCCCGATGCCGTGGTCACCAACCTTTTCTATTGGTGCAACATCGCCCATGATCGCCTCTATGAACTCGGGTTCACTGAAGAAGCCGGAAATTTCCAGCTCAAGAATTTCTCGGGAAAAGGTAAGGGCAACGACGCGTTGATCGCCGATGCCCAAGACGGCATCAACAAATACGACCCCGCTGATCCACTTGGGCGGTTCATCAACAATGCGAACATGAGCACCAGGTCCGATGGAACCTCGCCGCGCATGCAGATGTACCTCTGGAACGTCACCGACCCGATGCGCGATTCCAGTCTCGATGCAATGATCATTCTCCACGAATACGTGCACGGTTTGACTAATCGCCTAGTCGGAAGCGGAAGCACGGATGCGCTTGCGAGCATGACCGCAGGTGCCCTGGGCGAAGGCTGGAGTGACTTCTATTCCTTATCGATGCTGAGCAAAGTCAGTGACGACCCCTTCCGTCCCTACCCGGCAGCAGCCTACATCTTCAATGACTATTCCGTAGGGATCCGTAGTTACCCATATGCCTGTGAGCGCAAGCCGCAGGTCAGCTCTAGCTCGATCAATCCGCTTACCTTCAAGAATACTACCACCGATGATGGGGTTCATTACCAGGGCCAGATCTGGTGCCAGATGCTCTGGGAATGCCGCGGTGAAATGATCACCCGTTACGGTAATGAGACGGGCAACCAGCGCATGCTGGCACTGGTCACCCAAGCCCTGAAGGCCACCCCGGAAATGCCCGACTTCATTCAGGCTCGCGACGCGATCCTCTTGATTGATCGCACCATTAATAACGGTGCCGACAGTGACATCCTCTGGCGCGCCTTTGCCAAGAGAGGTCTCGGCCTGAGTGCGATGGCGAGTCCTTCCCCCGATTTGAGCGCGCGGAACGGCGAAGCTTTCGATACCCCTTCTGATCCCTTTACGGTCTCGAATTCAGCAGGGATGCTGGCACTCATCGACCGGGGCTGGGATGGAGTCGCGGATCTGCCCACGATCAAGACCGCCACGTATGAACTGACCAACCACAGTCAGAAACCGTTGTCCTGGACAGCGAAGCCTGATAGCAACTGGCTCGCACTTTCCATCACATCGGGAACACTTGCTCCTGGCGGCTCGACCACGGTTACTGCCACCCTGACCGAGGCCGAAAAGAGCTTAGCGCAAGGAACCTACAAGACTCACATCAGCTTTTCCGATCTGACGAACAAAATATCCTGGAGGCGGCCCGCCGAGCTGCATGTCAAATATAACTATCATATGGAGTCGACGACCTTCAAATGGATCGATGTCCAGTCTGAAGAAACAGGAAGTTTTATCCTCACAGAGCTACCGTTCGATTTTTATTTCTACGGAGAAAAGCAGGACAATAAACTTCTCTTAGGGATGGACGGAACTGGATTCCTCAGATTTATTGACGAATTACCCCGCGATTTTTTTCCTACCGCTCACCAATTTCCAACTCAGAAATACAATGATCGGGACAATTATCTCGCTGTCTGCCACAGCGACTATCTTCTTAATGGAAAACTGCATTGCGACGTGATTGGCAGCAAGCCCGATCGTAGAATGATTATCAGCTGGGTTGATACATCCTATATGAGTTTGAATACCAAGACCCCTCCGCTGACCTTCCAGATCATTCTCGAGGAAACCACCAACGACATCATCTACCAGTATAAGGACGTCGGCGCACAAATCCCTGAATTCATGGCTGGAAAGCGTGGCGTCATTGGACTACAGGATGATGAAGGCCTATTCGGTAAGCAATATTCCTTCAATGGCTCAACGCCATTGACGAACAACTTCGCGCTGCGTTTCCACCACAAGCCTTTAGATACTGTCGAGGCTACCGGCGGCACTACCACGAGCGGTACCACCGGCACTGATGCCGGCGGTGGTGGCGGCTGCGGTCTGGGTGGTGGCTCCCTGGCGATCCTCAGCGGACTTCTCTTGGCCCTGCGCTTGGCCCTGATGGCGCTCGGTGGTCACGGAAACCATGGCGCCCCTATAACACCAACGCAGCGTCGCTAACGCGAGCATACGCGACAATTCTTCGACCGACGATTGGCACCCAATGGCGTTCAGTTAGCACGACTCCTCCCATTGGGGTTCTTGCGCACGCGTGATTCGCTGCGATTTGGCCGTCTTTTCGCTGCATATCGCACGAGATCAGCAATGTCCTTGGCCATGGCCAACTCCAGTCCTTCGGCGGTGACGACGCCGGTCATGAGTCGTTGGAACCAATCGGTGACGATGGTGAAAAGGTATGTTCTACGTACCT
>JBILBP010000128.1:0-7243 GCA_044353645.1 Planctomycetota bacterium
CAGCTGTCATGCCGAGGTGCGCTTCTGAGCGGGAAATCTCCCGCGGCTCCTCAGTATGACACTCGAGTTAACTTTTCCGGTGGAAGAGCAATCATCCGGCGGGCTGAAACTTGCTCCGTCGCATGTGCCCCGAGGATAGATCGATGTTGATTCCCAAGGTGATCCCCTGGCAGAGTTTCTTTGGGCTGACGACCTTGACGGCGGGCAAGCTCAGAGCCACAGAGAAGCGGGTTCACGGGCTCAAACACGATCCCCTCGAAGGCAGTGTGCTCGGCGAGGTTACGATACGACGGACTTATGTCGTTACCGTTTATCTGGCAAAAGCGACTCCGCCACGCTGCGGACAGCCGCTCCTCGTCAGCGACATCGATTTCTCGTGCGAATGCAGCCGGTGGGAACTCTGCGAGCATGCGGCCGCAGTGTTGATCGCCTACACGGCTGCAAACGGATACCACGACCCCGATCCTCAGCAGATCGTTTCTGCACGGGAATTGGTACAGCATGGCCATTTTTGCGACGGATGGAGTACCGACGAGGAAGAGGAGGCAGAAGCTGTCATCGCTTCCGCCCCATCCTCAGCCGGCACGGTAATTCCGTTTTCCACCAGCCCTCAAGTTGCATCGGCACCATTGATCCCTGAAAACGGTGAGCCGCCGCCAGCGGTGACGGTGGCTGGCATCTTTCGCGAGGACCGGGGCAGGGCCTGGGAACTCGATCGATGGCTGAATGAACAGTTGCCCCGGGAGCGGATAGCCAGCGAACATTGCTTCACCTACCACCTGCATCGCGATCGACAGGCCCCGAGCCACTGGACGGTAGAGATCGTCCTCGCGCGTCGGCTGAAATCCGGAGCGCTGGGGGTCCACAAACGCTATCGCACGACCGACATGATCGGATCTGACGAACTGCGCCGGACCACCGAGGAGGATCGTCGCATCATATCTTGGATCATGGGCCTGCGCGATCCGAATCATCGTTACATACACCAATCATCGCTGAGCGCTGCCAGCGGCGTGCTCCCCGAGGCGATGACGCGCTTGTTAGCGACCGGGCGCTGCTTCGTTGAAAATTTCGCCCACCCGCTGGCGGCAGGTCCGACGCTGGCGGCGGAGCCCACGTGGGTCGAATCCGAGCCGGGCCTGTGGATTCTGACCATGCGCCGGGCTGACGGCGCGGACATCCCCGTGCTGCCGTTGGATCCGCCGTGGTACATTGCCGATGGCCTGGCCGGACCCTTGGCATCGGAAGTATGGACCCAGATGGGACGCTTCTCGCCCATGCCGCCGATTCCGACGGAATTGCTGCCGGCGGCCATCACCCGGCTTCGCGAACGGATCCCGGCACTGCCGGCGATCCCCTCGCTGAGCATCGCCCCGCGAGTGGTGCCCACCGGCCATCTCACCCGTTGGACGACCATCGTCTCGCCGTTGACCAAGATCCGTGAACGTATTTCAGTCGAGTTGGTGTTGTTCGGCGTGCAGTACGGCGCCGTGCTTTCTGACCCGTGTGGCATCGGCCCGATTACCGGTGCTGACGGCCAGCCGATTCTTCGTGATCGGAGTCGCGAAGCGGATCTTGAGCTCCAGTTACGTCAGCTCGGTCTGGTGCCGTTGAGCGAACTGGACGAGCGCGCCACCAAACTCGGTTGGTCGGTGCCACTCAGCAAACGGCTGCCGATGCGTTGTTGGGTATGCAAGGCTGCGGTCCTCGGATCTGATCTCGTCAAGCCGATCCTTATGCCGCCGGCGATCCTCGGCGTGCTGGTCTCCGCCGGCTGGACGGTTACCGGCAGCGGCCCTCTGTTGCCCGCGCTCGAGGCGGCCACCATCGAAGCGCGGTTCCATGAAAAGTCGGATGCGCCAGAGTCCGGCGGCAATGACTGGTTTCAGCTCGACCTGGGTATTCGTTTTGGCGATGAACGTATCGATCTGACCCCCATCATCTCGGCCCTGCTACTGGATCCGACGGCGGTCGGCCGTCTGCCCCAGGTGCTGCTCGATGAGCGTACCTGGGTCTGCATCGGTGTGCCCGACGGTCGGGTGGTACGCGTGCCGATGGACCTCTTGCAGCGGCTGGTCGAACACCTGACCGCTCTCTTCGATGCACCGCCCGGGGCCACCGGTTGGCGGACCGATCCTTGGCAGGCCCTGTCGCTTGAGGGCATTGCCGGCCTGACGGCGATCAACGGGCCACGGTTGACAGATCTTGCCAAGCGACTCGCCGGATTGGTTATCGAAGACCAGGCCGAGCCACCGGCCACCCTGCTCACGAGCCTGCGCCCTTATCAAAAGCGCGGCCTCGCCTGGCTACAGCGACTGCGCACCGCTGGTACCGGTGGCGTGCTGGCCGACGATATGGGCCTGGGCAAGACGGTGCAGACCATCGCCCATTTGTGCGTCGAACAGGCTGCTGGCCGTCTGACCGAGCCGGCGCTGGTGATTGGTCCGGCCAGTCTCGTGGGTACCTGGCGGCGAGAGCTGGCACGCTTCGCGCCACACCTGAAGGTCGCCATTCTGCATGGCGGTGGCCGTGCGCGAACGACGGAATCGATCCTCGAGGGCCGGCCCCAGGTGGTGATCACCACCTATGCGACCCTGCTGCGCGCCGCCGACCAGGTCACGGCGATCAGCTGGTCGGTGGTGATCGCCGACGAGGCGCAGGCGATCGGCAACCCCACGGTCAAGAGCGGCCACGTGGTCCGCCGCCTGAAGGCCGACCAGCGCCTAGCGCTGACCGGCACCCCGATGTCGAATCACCTCGGCGAGCTGCACACTTTGTTATCCTGGCTGGTGCCCGGGCTGCTCGGATCGGCCGCACGTTTTGATCAGGCTTTTCGCCGGCCGATCGAAAAGGGCGGCGACACGGTGCGCGCCGGGATTCTCCGCCGGCGCATCGCGCCATTCATGCTACGGCGAACCAAGGAGCTGGTCGCCCCCGAGCTGCCGCCGCGCACCGAAACCGTCATCACCGTCGAGCTCGAAGGCGGTCAGCGCGCGCTGTACGAAAGCGTGCGCTTGACCATGGACGAGCGCATTCGCGCTGTCATCGCCGCCAAAGGCCTGGCGAAATCGCACATCGAGGTGTTCGAGGCGCTGACCAAGCTCAGGCTGTGCTGCTGCGATCCACGCTTGGTGAAGTCCGCCGAACGCAAGGGCCACGAGGCCGGCTCGGCCAAGCTCGACTGGTTACGCTCCAGCCTGCCTGAACTCATCGAGGAGGGCCGCCGTATCCTGGTGTTCAGCCAGTTCACCAGCTGGCTCGACCTCATCGAGCGCGATGTGCTGACCCCTTGCGGTCTGTCCTGGCTACGGCTCGACGGCTCGACGGTCGACCGCGATACCCCGGTACAGCGCTTTCAACGCGGTGAAGTGCCGGTTTTCCTGCTGTCGTTGAAGGCCGGTGGCACCGGGTTGACCCTGACCGCAGCCGATACCGTGATTCTCACTGATCCATGGTGGAATCCCGCAGCCGAGGATCAGGCCGCTGACCGTGCACACCGTATCGGCCAGGATAAGCCCGTCTTCATCTGGCGGCTGGTCGCGGAAGGCACCGTCGAGGACCGAATCCTGGCCTTGCAGGCGCGCAAACGTGCGCTCATGTCGGCCTTGCTCGATGATCAGGGACAATCGGTGCCGACCTTCACCGAGGCCGATCTTGCGGCCCTGCTCGCCCCCTTGCCCGATTGATCCGCGGGCGTTCGAAGAGCTCACATATCGCGCTCGCCAACATCATGCTCATCCTGCAACGCATCGCGCATTCTGGAGAGCCTTCATCACCTTGGTGAAGCGCCGGCAGGGGGGAGGAACCCAGGTGGTGCGGCGAAAGGTTAGCCGGGACCAGACTGGCTGCCGGTCCCCGACGCCCAGCCGCGTGGCGAGCACGGTATCGACCGAATCGCCGAATGGCTGACGCCCGCGGCATGAACCAAATGCCAACGCCTCGGCCAGATGGCTGAGGCGTTGGGTGAAGGCGTTGGGGTGAAGGCGTCGAAACGCAGCTTACTTGTGCTGATCGATGAACGCGCGCAGCTTCGGCTCGGGCTGGAAGCCCATGGTCGTGCCGACGACCTTGCCGCCTTTGAAGAGCAGCAGGGTGGGGATCGACTGCACGCCGTATTCCTGGGCGGTGGCCGGATTGTCGTCGACGTTGAGCTTCCCGATCGAGACGTTGGCGGCCAGTTCGGTCGAAAGCTTTTCGATGACCGGGCCGATCATCTTGCAGGGACCGCACCAGGGGGCCCAGAAATCGACGAGCACCAGCTTGTCAGAGGCGATGACCTCGGTGGCGAAATTGGCGTCGGTAAATTCTTTGGCCATGATGAAACTCCTTGAGGACGATGTGAGTACACTAGTGGTGAGGATGCCGGTCGCAACCCAGGTCGATACCCATCGAAGGGTGGAAGTCGGTTAATGACCCGCCAAGGCATCGACACTGGCATCCAGGGCGAGATTGAGGATCAGCACAAACAAGGCCAAGGCGGCGCAGGGCACGATGACCGGCCACCACGACAGCGAGAGGGGCGTCAGGCTTGCGGTCACACCACTGATGATGCGCCCGAAACTATGCGCTGAGCCGGCGCCGACACCGAGGTAGGCGAGCAGGCTTTCCAGCAGGATCAGCTTGGGCAATAGGAGTGAGCCGTAGGTGAGGACGGTCGGCCACGCCCCGGGCAGGATATGATGCCACAGTCGATGCCAGCGCCCGGCACCCATGACGATCGCCGCCTCGACATACAATTCGCCGCGCAATCGCAGGACCCTGGCCCGGACCACGCGCGCGATGCCTTGCCAGAACAACAGGCCCATGGCCGCGAAGAGCACCCATAAGCCCCATGGCTTCAAGGCCGCGACCAGGACCATGATGACCAGGATGGCGGGCATGCCGGCAGTGACTTCGGCACTGCGCATCAGCAGATTGTCGATTCGTCCGCCGGCCATGGCGGCGGTGGTGCCGACGGCGGTACCGAGGCCGACTGCGACCAACGCCCCGATGCCAGCGATCGCCAAGCTGGTGCCCAGAGCCAAGCATAAGCGCAAGGCCAGCGGGCGTCCGAGTTGATCGGTACCGAGGATCCGCAGCTCGCCGGAGTGGGTGCGCGCTAATGGTGGCAGCAGGCGATCTTCGATGGCCGTGCGATCAGCATCGCTGGCTGTTCCCCATTCGATGAGGCTGGATGGGCGGTGAGCCGACGGACGTAGGCCGAGGAGGCCGCCGGTGCACAGGATCGCCAATAATACCAACAACGGCCAACGCGACATGGGCCGCGAGGATCAGCCGTCGAGGCGCTTTCCAAGGGGCAAGGTGCGCCCATGCTGCCAGCCGTTATGTCCGCCAACTCCACCCTGCCGATTACCGTCCTGCCCAGCCTGCTGTCGGCGGATTTCACGCGTCTGGCCGAGGAGCTCGCGCACTGCCAGGCGGCCGGGGCGACCAGCTTGCACCTTGATGTGATGGATGGGCATTTTGTGCCTAACCTGACCTTCGGGCCTTTCATTGTCGAGGCCATCCGCCGGGTCACCAGCCTGCATCTCGATGTGCATCTGATGATGACCGATCCTTTGCGTTATATCGATGAATTTCGCCGTGCTGGCGCGGATGCCCTGACCATCCATGTCGAGGCCGTCGGTCCACGGCTGATGAGCGAAGCCATCGCCCGCGTGCGCGCCACCGGCGCCGAGGTCGGTCTGGCCTTCAATCCCGACACCGATCCGGAATTATGGTTCAAACACTTTCCGCACGTTGATCTGGTGATGTTCATGACCGTCTATCCAGGTTTCGGCGGACAATCCTTCATTCCCCAGGTGCGGCGCTTCATCCGCGCTACACGTTCGGCATTTCCACAGTTGCCGATCCAGGTCGATGGCGGCATCAACCGCGAAACGGTGCCCTTGGTGGTCGCCGATGGCGCGACTCGCCTGGTCTGCGGCAATGCTTTCTTTAAAAATCCCGACCCCGGCGCCTTCCTGCGTTGGGCTGAAAGCGTACGATGATGCGTGATCCCCACGCGTTGGCCACCTATGCTCTCGCCTCCAGTGAGAGCCGTGGTCGGGTCTACGATCATCGCCCCGATCCCGATCGCGACGAGTTCACCCGCGACCGTGATCGCATCGTGCACAGTCGGGCCTTCCGCCGGCTGCAGCATAAGACCCAGGTGTTCACCGCTGATCATGGCGACCATTTCCGCAGCCGCTTGACCCATACCATCGAGGTCGTGCAGTTGGCGCGCTCGGCGGCTCGCCGCCTGCAGCTCAACGAAGACCTCGTGGAGTGCATCGCCCTGGTCCACGATGTCGGTCATCCGCCCTTCGGTCATCAGGGCGAGACCTTGCTCGATGAGCTGCTGCAGGGCCACGGTGGCTTCGAACATAACAAGCAAGGATTGCGCATCGTCGACCAGCTCGAGATCTGCTATCCTGAATTTCCCGGTTTGAACCTGACTTACGAAGTTCGCGAAAGCATCATCAAGCATTCCGCGCACTATGACCGTGCGAAGGTTCCAGAGCGGTTTTCGCCCCAGGAAGCGCCGTTGCTCGAAGCCCAATTGGTCGATGAGATGGACTCCATCGCCTATGATTGCCACGATGTCGATGACGGCCTGCGCGCCGGCTTGATTGATCGCCACAGTCTCGCTGAAGTCCCGCTGTGGGCGGGAGCCTGGGCCGAGGCCGTCGAATCCTCGCCGCGGGCGACTTCAGAGCGTCTGCTCATCGATCGCGCCGTACGTCGCATGCTCGACAGCCTGGTAGTCGGACTGATCGAGTATTCCTCGGCCAGTCTGCAGGCTAGGAACATCCGCACGGTCGCCGACGTTCGTGGCTGTCCCGAGCCACTGATCTCCTTGGCACCGAGCTTGCGCGAGGCCAAGGAAGTCCTGGAAGCGTGGCTGTTCGCGCATCTCTATCGTCATCATCGGGTCAACCAGACCTTTCACCGGGCGAAGCGCATCCTTCGTGAATTGTACGGCTTCTTCACCGACAATCCTGACACCTTGCCACCGGATTTCGCGCAACGCATCGAGATCACCGGCGTGCAGCGGGTGGTGGCGGATTACATCGCCGGCATGACCGATCGCTTCGCCCAGGACGAGCATCAGCGGCTTTTGCGCTGAGCCCCGCTGCTTTTGCGCTGATCCCCGCTGCTTTCCACAACGATCAGCGGGCGTTGGCGGCCGAGCGGTCCTCTTCGAGGTAGTAGTCGCCACTCAAGGTCGTGACGCGGTGGTCCCATTGGCCGAGAAATTGCG